>NZ_JAWDKA010000010.1 GCF_032714615.1 Methanorbis furvi | reverse complement strand
AGATCCATCTTGCTTCGTTGGTCACGTCAGCGAAAGCCCGCCGGATGATATCAGCCGGGCCGTTTGTGATCGGTGTGGATCCACCGCCGCCCTCGGAACCCTTCGCAAGAGTCTTGATGTAGTCCTTGAGTACTGCAGAACAACGATCTCCGTAGGTCTGTTTGAACCATCGTCTAAGGTCGTCCTCGCTCTCCGAGAACCAAATTTTTAATTCAGACATCTATCTTGATTCTCCCTTCTACATACCCGCGGATCAGCGTCGTAATTACCTTGGACGCTTTTCCTTTGGGTATCATTTCCAGAAATTTATTCCAAATTTTGGCATCGGAATCTCCGATGTATAGGCTAAAGTTTGATGCTATTTTTTCTCAACTCCTCCGCGCCATCACGGTTTTGTTCGTAAATGTATTGCACACTTACTTACATACACATGGGTGTATGTGGTATTTAATGATAACGATTTATAGTAACGGGTATGACAACTTACTAACATGGTTGCGATTAAAAGCCGGAAAGTTGCCTTGGGTGCACGGGTGAGCCGTGAAATTTACGAAAAAGTGAGAGATTTAACCGAAGGTGAGAATCCACCGTTTGAATCCTTGAGTGATTATCTGAATTTTGTTATTGCTCAGGACTTGGCACGTCGTGAAATGAACGTGAGTGTTGCTACCTACGAACTCATGGAAGCACTCAAAGATCCAGAACTCAGAGCCGAGTTTAAGCGGATGCTCAAAGACTAACCACACACATACACACGGGCATAAGAAAAAATCTCTATGGACGGTAAAGTCCGACCGGACGGACGGCACATCCGGGCGGAAAAACCTCTCATCAATAGCTTTTTTTTTATATTATATTATTATTATTTAGTACTAGTACTAAGTACAGTACAAGAAAGAAGAAGAAAGAAGAAACACCCGCATACATACACACATACACACAGGTAGACCGGACGGGCGGACTTTTTCAGAGACACACTTTTTTTCTTACCCACACACATACACACAGGCGCGGGTAAATTGATTATGAGTAAATGAAATATTATTGTTTATGGGTTGGATAAAGACACTTTTGTTATTAATAGTCGCTTTTGGCGTCTGCGTTCTGTTGATTGGTGCATTTACCGGAGCAGGAGGTTCGGATAATCCTATCGCGGGAAATTGGTATGATGTAGAAGAAGGAACGGGATACTGTAATCTTGAGTTCTATGAGAATGGATTAGGAACTGCGTATGTGCATTACGACAAGGGAGTGCTGTCTGCATCAGATTATGGGTTAAGCGGTTATCTCAAAACCACGACGTTTGACTTCCAATACACCAAAATTGGAGAAAAAGTATATTCTGCGAAGTGTGTGAGTGTATATGCAGAATCCTATACAGGCCAAAATACATACATATCAAAATCCGAATTCCCGGGATTAGATATGGGGACGTTTGAAATAAAACAGGCCGGAAAATACCAGAGAAATCTAATCTGGACGTTGGGCGACGATGAACCCGATATACTCAAGCGCGGGACATACGCACCATAAAGGATGAATATTATTTCAGAAACAGGGAGGATTAGGTGTCCTCCTCTGTAAGAATCTCTTTTGCGAATCTAACAAATTCTGGCGTAAACATCGCCCTTACATACGGATTCGTCCGGTCTATTTTCTTGTGCATCTCGTGATCCCGTGATCCGGGTTGCTGCCGTTTTCGGCTCCCCATCTCCAAACCTCTGTTGCGCCTATGATCGGGTTCCGGGATCACATCAGCACAACCGTCTGATGTTGATTTTTTCATAGGCTCTGAAATCATCGACCCGTATCATGATAAATCCCAGACCGTGCGTACTGAAAGTGCCCGTTAACCACTTTTGAAACGCAGGGTTGTCCCCCCTTTATGACCTCGCACAACGACCACTATGCATACAAAAATGTCCACATGTGTCTGGACGTGTCCAGACAGGAGAAAAGAGAAATGCAAAACAGAGGAAAAGCGAAAAAGACGGTAATCCAAAGGATTAGAAAAAGGTTACACACAACCATCGATCCCGAGACTTACGAGTTTATCAAGAACGGAGGCTTAAATGCGGGCAAATTGCTCGATACGATGATTTCTGAGCTTAGAACAAAAACCAAGGCAAATTTGGTCTTAATTTGCCAAAATAAGGACAATGTGATGCCTTCACCCGGACTTGAACCGGGGACAACCAGATCTTCAGTCTGGTGCTCTCCCAACTGAGCTATAAAGGCCTGTGTGCCAGTAATGTTGTCCTGAAAATTATATAAGAGTTATGATTCACCATCCCTTTCATCTTATCTCGTCAAACAGCCAATATACTATGCAATGCCCTTCTCCTTCCGAAAAAAATCCACCAAAGTAAAACCGACCCTTCAGGAAAAAATCGTCGCGCGAACCACGCAAATCGTCCACCTCACCCATAACGATCTCGACGCAGCAGGATCGGACGCAGTCTGCCGGATGGTTTACGGAAACGACATTCTCACCCTCTTCTCCTCGGTCAACCGGTTCGGCTGGTTCGTCTCACAAGTTGGAGGATGCAACGGAAAAGAAGACACCTTAATCATCTCAGACCTCGGCTACCAGAACGGCATCGAAGATACTATCAAAAAAGCCCATGCTGCAGGCTGGAAAATTCAGTGGTACGACCACCACAAGTGGACCGAAGAGGAAATGAACCGTGTCCGGCCTTTCGTCGTATCCCTCGAAATCGACACAACCCGCTGTGCAACAGGAGTCGTAGCAGAAGCGCTCGCAAAAGATAACTCCACCGCCAAAGAAATCGCCAGAGTTGTCTGCGACTACGACCTCTGGAAACACAAAGACCCCCGCTCGGCAGTTCTTGGCATGGTGACATCCAAACGCGAAAACCTCGAACTCATCCGCAACAAATTCGTCGAAGGAGTGATCATCGACAGCGACGTTGAAAAGATCTTTGAAGGAATCGAACGCGACAAGAATGCCTGCATCAAAAAAAGCATCAAACATGCAAAAATATTCCGCGGAAAACATACAATTGCCGTAATGCCATCCTACGGCTACCCCAGTGAAACTGCCGCTGCCGCACGAAAAGAGCTCGGCTGCACCATGGAACTTTTAGTCTTTGACAATGGAAAGTTTTCTCTCAGAAGTGTTGAACCGATAAGCCACCTCATCGCAAAAAAATTCAACGGCGGCGGTCACCCGAATGCGTCCGGTGGGAGCTTCACCTACGGATGGAAAGAGAAGTGGATGCTCAAACTTTTCGGACGGGTTTCCTGTGCGAAGGAGTTTGTGCAAACTGCTGAAAACATTTGAACGTGATAAGAGGATGCACGCGGAAATTTTTGTGAGGTGATGTGACTGCCCGCAAGTATGAAAACATTCACCACCGCGTAACTCCCAGTTGTAGAATAATGAATCATGCCGACGTTCTCCGGACCGTATCAGATCATGTCCGCTCATGCTCACTTGGCGAAGCAACCGGCCATGACTGGTGGCATGTCGTCCGCGTCGCGAAACTTGCGAAAAGGATCAACGACTCTGCCGGTGGAGATGGGATCAGAGTGGAGCTGACTGCTCTTCTGCATGATGTTTTTGATGAAAAGTTCTATGATGGTGATGCCTCAGCCGCTCTTTTTGATCTCATCGATCAGCTCGGAGTTCGTGCGGCGCTTTCAAATGAAGAGTGGGACGGTATCATCTTTGACATTCTGCATCTTGGTTTCAAAGGAGGTTTTGATCAAACACCTCTGTCCTTGGAAGGACAGATTGTGCAGGATGCCGACCGGCTGGATGCTGTCGGGGCAATTGGTATTGCGCGGGCATTTGCGTACGGCGGGGCAAAAGGCCGCGAACTCTACAACCCTGACGAAGGAGTAGTAGCAGTTGGAACTGCTGCTGAGTATCGAAACGGCAGCCGTCACACCATCAATCATTTTTACGAAAAACTTCTGCTTCTGCGTGACCGGATGAACACATCCGAGGGACGTGCAATTGCCGAGCGACGACATAAGTTCATGGAGGAGTTTCTCGCTGAGTTTTATCTGGAGTGGGACGGGGAGTAGATTTACCAGCCTTTCTCTGCGAGAATCTGATCAATACCTGACCGAAGAGCAGGAATATCATTTTGCAGAACATCCCATACCGTCTTCCAGCTCACGTCATCGTAACTGTGGGTAAGCCGGTCCCGCATTCCTGCAATCAGTCGCCACTCGATTGTGGTGTACTCGTTTTTTATTACATCCGAGAGATTCTTGGATGCTTCGCCGATGATCTCCAGAGCTTTTGTTATCATATGCTGAGCGCGTTTGTCGCTTGTCAGTTCCGCATAGGTAAGATTTTGAAAATTTTCTTCAAGAAATTCTATCTCATCATGAATATGGCGAATGTACACACTGTCATGCCGGCGCAATCATAATCACCTCATCCTCAATGAACGGCCTGAGGTATCTGCTGATTGCATCATCCGGAACCACGTCAACGGATCGTTTCGTTTTTTCTTCAAGATAATCAGCAAGATACACCAAGTTCGCGAGCGTATATTCTCCCTCGCGAAATCCGACAACAATATCCACATCACTTTCCGGAGTATCCTCTCCCCTGCTTACTGATCCGAACAGGCCGATTGTCCGTACGCCAAAATATTCCTGCATGTGCGCCAGCTCACGCTCAAGCAGTGCCAGTACGTCTTTTTTGATACTCACGTAGGATTGTGTCATTTTCCCGATAGTTACACAGTAATAGTCTGCCTGAGATAATGATATTTTCTCGAGCCCTGATGATTGAATGGGAAGCAAGTATAAACACCCCGCACGCCAATATAATTCCCGCAAATGTCCGATACAAATATTCGTGATGATATATTTCTTTTCGCTCTGCAAAACGCAGTAAAACACAAATCGGTTCCAAAAGCCGGAGCAATTCTCGGCTCGGTCATGGGTGCCCACCCCGAGCTCCGAAGTCAGGCAAAAGAGATCAACGCCATGGTTCCTGCAATTCTTGCAGAAGTCGAAGCAATGTCTGTTGAGGAACGCGAGGCAAAACTCACCGCACTCTCTCCAGAAATGATCGAGAAAATGCATGAGAAAAAGGAACGGATTCATGAACTGCCCGAACTGCCCGAGGCCGAAGGCGGTGTTGTCATGCGGTTTGCGCCAAACCCGTCCGGCCCCCTCCACCTCGGCCATGCACGCGCCTCGGTCTTAAACGATTATTATGTCAGAAAATACGGCGGCAAATACTACTACCGCGTTGAGGACACCGACCCGAAACGTGTCGACCCGTCAGCCTACGACATGGTCACCGAGGATCTCAAATGGCTTGGCATTGGAATTACCGACGTCGTCTACCAGTCCGACCGGTTCCAGACCTACTATGACTATGCACGCGAACTCATCAAACTCGGCGGCGCCTACATGTGCAACTGCGACAACGATGAGTTCCGCGAACTCAAGCTCAAAAAGCAGCCGTGTCCCTGCCGCAGCATGAGTGTTGAGGAGAACCTCGCACGCTTCGACGACATGCTTGCAGGAAAATATCAGGAGGGCGGAATCACCATGCGGGTCAAGACCGACATCGCCCACCCCGACCCTGCGGTCCGCGACTTTGCCGCAATGCGTGTCCTCACCTCAACCCCGCATCCACGTCGTCCGGAAATCTTTGTCTACCCGCTGATGAACTTCTCAGTCGCAATCGATGACCACCTGCTCGGCATGACGCACGTCATCCGCGGCAAGGATCACATCGCCAACACCCGTCGTCAGGAGTACATCTATCGCTACTTCGGCTGGAAAATGCCCTACTTCTACCACTACGGAAGAATGTCCATCGCAGGACTTGAGCTCTCAACATCCGGGATGCGCAAAGGAATTAATGAAGGTCTCTATACCGGATGGGACGACATTCATCTCGGAACGCTTCGTGCACTTGCCCGCCGCGGCATCCAGCCCGAAGCAGTTCGCGCCGCGGTCGTTGACATCGGTATCGGCGACACCGACATCTCGTTTTCCTGGGAAAATCTGTTCGCCCAGAACAAAGCAGTCATCGATGCATCAGCTGACCGATACTTCTTTGTCCCTGACGCAGTAGAGGTCACGGTCGCAAACGCTCCTGCAATGGATGCCCACGCACCGATCTACCCGAACATGCCTGAGCGCGGAACGCGCCTTCTCTCCTTCACTGGAAAAGTTCTCTTGCCAAAGTCAGAGATTGAAGCAGGCCGCATGCTTCGGCTGAAGGATCTCTTCAACATCAGAATGACCGGCGAGACGACCGCAGAGTATGCAGGCGACTCGCTCACCGAAGCAAGAGCAGCCAAGGCACCAATCGTTCAGTGGCTGCCTGCAGGAACGGGTGTCCATTGTTCCTTCCTGACACCGGAAGGAACAAGCGAAGGCTTCTGTGAAGCTGCCGTCCTTTCGTACGAAGGAAAAATTGTTCAGTTCGAGCGTGTGGGCTTTGCAAAAATTGACTCGGTGAAGGACGGCAGCGTCACCGCCTACTTCACCCACCGCTAATTTTTTTTATGTCTGCTGCTGAGGTTTCCAAACTGCTGTCATCCGCAGAGATCCTTCCATTCCACGTACGCCACGCAGTGCATCATCTCACCAAACCCGAGCGTGCGATACTCTATGACGAGGCGAGTCCCCAGCATCGTTCGGTTGTCGGAAAATATTTCGAGGCTCTGGTGTATGAACTGCTGCTCAGTTCTGCGGAAAACTCTGACGCAGTTGTTTCGGTTGTCTCGAAGTTTTCTGATGCCTGCTTTGTTCCCTACGACAAGTATGCGCCTGACGGTCTGTGGTACTCCCGCGACGGAGGAATCCGGTTTAAGATGGCAGGCCGCGTTGCAGCCGAGATGGATATCTTGGTAAAAACTACGGACGGTGTCCGTGTGTTTGGCGAAGTGATCGTAAACCCGTCAAGCGTTCGCGGGTTCCGCAGCGAGATTGCCGCAAAAAAACAGCTGCTGTCCGAACTCTACGGCGATCCCGTGGAGTTTCTGCTGATACTCGCCTCCCCTCCAGCCGAGGGCGGTCTCCGCTGTCTTGAGGAACAGGACGCTCATGCAGTTGTTCTGAACGGTGATGCATCCTATACAATGGTGCATCCAGGCGAAGTCATGAAACGAAAGCTTGCACCATCTGCAAGCAGAAAAAGGATTGATGGTAACCAGTGGTAAAATTATGCAGGAAAGTACGGGCAGCGTTCTTTAATGCATTCACCATTATTCTTTGAAAAGGTGCAGACGATATTCTCCGGTATCTCCATACTGACGTTGAAGTACTCTTCACACTTTTTGGCAGTGACGTTGATCGCGGTGAACGTACAGCGTTTGCAGCAGCACGGCCCTTCGATCTCGCTTATTCCCATCAGGCACTCTGCCACCAGTTTTCCTCCTCGGGTCCAGCTTTCCTTGCTGTGTGTATTTAATCCGGTGACCACCGAGTGAAAAATTCCTGCACTCAACGCTCCGCCGCTTGTGCCCGTCTCCATCTGAATCAGGTACGGAATGTGGGCTCCTCGCTTCATGGCCTCATTAAGGAGTGCCTTGAAGTCACCTACCCCTCCTCCGCTGTTTTTGTATGCAGTGAGAAGTGAAGCAGCAACAATGCTGTGATGTTCCTGCTGCCGGAAAGCAATTACCGGAGTGCTCATGATCTCGGTCGCGATCTCAATCGGATCTTTTGATTCGGTACGCATGCAGATGTACCGGATCATTTCTTTACCGGGATTTTTTCTACAATGTTCGCAGATGTAATGTCCATCTTTACATACAACGACATCAGTGTATTTTTTTCCGCAGATGGCACAGTACATTACCTCTGCTGGGTGAATTACTTTCAAGGGTGCGCCACAAAGGACGCATGTGTCCGGATTTTTTCCACCATCCATAATTATCACTCTTATCACGAAATGATCTTATCATCGGTTTTTGTTTGAAAACAGTTGCATCGCATTGCTCATCGCAAAAGCATTGCGCAGTTGTCACCCGGTGAATCCGACTCGTGAATTATTGTAATTACATGCTTTTTGTATTTATACTTATGGTAATTCAGTAGTCCGTTCGTAATACAAACGCAGTATTTTGTTATAACGTATGCCGGTGTCTGAAAAATTGTAATGGCCCTTGTCTGACATTTCAAATTCAGTTCCAAACATTTTTTTCTGCCCTTGATCTTACTTGGAATAACCACGAGTCATGGTCACTTCAGGTAGAGCTACACACCTCAAAATCACACTGTGGAACTCTTATTCAACATAATACGGGCAGAGCGTTTTGTTGCAGTCAGGATTTTTGGACACATAACCGCAGCGGATCTTCTCCGGCATCTCCATTGTGATGTCGAGATTTTCTCTCACATACTTCACCGCAGTCTCGAGTGCAAAAAATGTACAGCGTTTGCAGCATCTCGGCCCGCCTGCCTCCCCGATCTTTGCCAGGCAGCTGGACACCAGCAGGTTTCCGTTCCCCCACTCCTTCACACTCAGGGGACTGGTATGTGCGATGATCGAGTAAAAAATTCCTGCGCTCACCGCTCCCCCGCTTGTTCCTGCATAAGCACAGATGCCATACGGCACGGTTGACCCGCGGCTGATTGCTTCAGTCACTGCCGGTTCAAGATCAACATCACCGCCGCTGTTTTTGTATGCGGCAAGGAGTGATGCGGCAACAAGGCTGTGATGTTCATCGGTATGCATGCCGATAAGAGGATTATCCATCATCACTACCGCTATTGACAACGGATTTTTCGACTGTGTCTGAGTGCAGACATTTTTGATCACTGCATGACCAGGATGCTCTGCACACTCGCAGCAGACATAGTGTCCGTTTATGCAGCTGATGAAATCGGTGAATTTTTTTCGGCAGATGGCACACTCCATCACTTTTTCCTCCTGCATTTTGATCAGCGGCGATCTGCAGACAAGGCATCCGGTCCTGTCGTCCTCGTTCAATTTCTCACGACTCCTGATGTGATAAGTGCTGATGTGATGAGCGGGAGAGCAACGGTTATGTCACAGAAACACTGGATCTTTTTTGACTCAGGCCGCTCTTTTCCCCAGCTGACCGCCTCTTCAAAGGTGCAGCCCGACAGTCCTCCCCAGTGCGGCGCGTCGGTGGTGTACTGAATTGCGTATGCATGCCCGCCGATGTACTCCTGACCGTTTCTTGGAGGAATCACCTCGGTCTGCTGTATGAAATTTTTCGGTGTTCCGCCGCCGAGGTAAATCACACCCGTTCGTTCTGCGTCCTCAACAAATGCGGCAAGTTCGCTCGCATCTGCAATTTGATCGATGACAAGTTCTGCACCGCTGCGGTACGCACTCACGAGACCGATACCAATTGCCGAATCTGCAAGGGCAGGGACATGTACCGGCACGTTATTTTTCGTGCAGACTGCAAGCAGGCTTCGTCCTTTGGGCCGGTCGGCGAGTATTTTCTCTCCAAGGAGACTCAGAAATTTTCTGCTGCTCATCCTCGAACTTCCAAGGCTCTGGGCAAAGGTTGCGATGTACTGCTCAACGTTCTGGAACTCTTTTTCCACCGCGAACACATCATAGATCCGATCGATTCCCTGCTGATACAGCTCGGCATCGTTGACGAGATGGTCGCCCCGGTAATGTCTGACGCCGAGATGTTCGCAGACGTCATGAAAAATATTTGCACCAGTTGAGACGATCGCATCAACAAACCGGTGTTCTACCAGCTGAATCAGACACTCCTGCATTCCCGCAGGGATCATGGCGCCGGAAAGTCCGAGAATGATGGTAACGTTTGGCGTCTCGATCATCTCCTTCCAGATGTGATAACTCTCGCCAAGCTTTCGTCCCTGAAAACCTGTGCGGCTCATTCTATCCAACAGTTCATCCACCGATGCTGCCGGATGCATGGGGTTTGTGGGATTATTCAGCATAGTTCTATAGTTTTATGTCGGCAGGGTTTATACCAATGACGAATCTGATGACTTTGTATTTTCTTCATGAATCTCACAAAAAAGATGGAGCGGTTTTTCTCATCGTGCCCGCTCATCACCAACCTGTTTACTTTTTTCAGAAAAAAAACGACAAAAGATTTTGTGTGTGATATCACACAACAATTCAGAAAAAAATAAATTGAAAATTTTTCAGATTGCATCAATCAGTGACTTGCGTGTTGCAAACCCGATGATCTTTTCGCCGTCTGCAATCGGAATAGTACTGATATTTTTGGACAACATCGTATCAATCACCTTCGCAACCGGCGTCTTTGCAGGCATCGTGATAATAGGGCTTGACATGATATCGGTTGCCGTAACGTTTCGAAGCGCGTTCTCGAAATGCTTGTCGATCTCACTCTTGAGTTTCACAAGAATCTTTGCAATATCGGTTTCTGTCACAATACCGACCGGCTTGTGTCCGTCCATCACCACAAACCTCGTTGCCCCGTCTCCCACCATGCGGCGGTGAAGCTGGACCACGCGATCATCAAGAGCAATACGTGGTGCAAGCTCCATCATCGTATCAATGGATCCTTCCGGCTTTACGATTTTGAGAAGATCACCGGTGGTTACCTGTCCGATCAACCGGTGTTCTTCATCCCAGACAACAACAATTTTGTATCTCTGGAGCAGCGGAATCAACAGATCCACATCCTGATCCTGGTAAACCGAGGTGAAGTCTTCGCGGGTAACGCTTGCAACACGAATCTGTGATGCAGGAATGTTGCCGGTTTTCTTGCTTCCCATCTTCTCTGCAATGGTACGGCGGGACGCGGTCCCAACAACCACACGGTCGTTGGTAACCACAATCGGATCGATTCCTTCAGCAAGCATTTTGTCAAGTGCTTCAGGGATTAACGCTGACTTTGCAATTGACACTGGCTTTGACATTACATCCTTTACGGTTAACTTCTGGTTCATTTTGCTGCCTCCTTTTTATTTTGGGGGTATTCAACGATTTTTCTACACAGGTTTCATACAGCCTTGTAAATCCTGTATGATGGTCTCCTGAATGGTTGGTTTCGTATAGGCACCGGCCGGATCATCCGCTTTTTTTCTGGGAGCCAACCGGTGCAGCGGAGTTACATATTTTCTGCGAGAGCCTTGACAAGATCAAACTCAGTCACAATACCGGTCAGCTTTCCATTGTCGATCACCGGGAACGCACCAATGCCGTACTCAAGCATCTCACGTGCAACCTCATCGATCCTTCTGTCCGGACTCATAGTGCGGATGTTTGTAGCTGCCATCAGATCACGCACCGGCAGGTTCAGAACTTCGTCAACCGAGCCGGTCTTCATGTTGGTGAAGACCTTGCCCTGCCCGAGGTATCCCATGATATCGGTTGCCGTGATCATACCGATAAGCAGATCATCCTTTACCACCGGAAGGCGGCGGTAGTCATGATCCACCATCTGTTTCGTGACATGGCTTATGGGAACATTCGGCGCGACAACTTTTGGTTTTTTGGTCATGATCTCATCCACCATCAGTTCTGAAGTTGTGCCGGCAAGCATTCTCATGATATCGTACTCGGTCACAATTCCTGCAATCGTGTTGTCGGAGTTCGTGATCGGGAAACTTCCGTGTCCGCTTTCGACCAAGAGACAGATCGCATCCTGTATCGAGGTGGAAGGCGTCAGGCAGTCCACTTTTTCTGAAGCAATCTCACGAATCTCATCGTTGAGTGCCGAGAGCAGGGAACCTTTGTGACGGTGTGCCACAAGATTGTACCTGCTGCCGCCTCCCATCATGTTGATGACGTCAGTGATGGTAACGATTCCAAGAAGTTTTTTGTTTCCAGGATCGGTGATCGGCAGTCTTCTAAAGTTGTGCCTGCTCATCATCTCTACGCCTTCGATGATGCTCATGGTGGGGGGTACGGATATTACATTCGTTGTTGCGATAGCGAGAAGGCTGCTCTTTTTCTCAGAGATCTTTGACTTTCCTTCTGTTCCCGGTATCCGGCGCTGTCCCTTTTGTGATTTTACAATATTTGTCATAGTATATCTTGCATGTAAAGTGATCAATCAGATTAGATACGTTCCTGCTCGCGGCAGTTCTGGCAGACGAGGTTGCCGTCAATTGGCATGAGATCTGCTGCCATTGCACCGCAAACGGCACACATCCCGAACCTGTCGTCCGGACGGTTAATAACGAGAAGCTCAGACATGATCTCGTTAATTTCGTTCGTGACGCCAAGAAGGTCGCGGACGGTTACAATGCCGGTGACGGTTCCTTCTGCATTAGTGACCGGCAGTCTTCTCACTTTATGTGCAATCATTTTTTTCGCGGCTTCCGACACCGGCATATCTTCGCTGACGGTGATCAGCGGAGAGCTCATGACGTCTTCCACGCGAACGGAACCGGGCAGCAGATTTTTGGCCATGACTTTACAGTTGAAGTCCTGCTCGGTTACAATTCCCTTTGGTATTCCTTTTTGCGTCACGATGCAGCTGCCGACCTCATTGCGGCACATGAGTGCTGCTGCTTTGTCGGTTGTTGAACCCATGGATATTGTTGTCGGGTTCGGCTGCATGATATCGTTCAGTCGTATTCCTCTCCGGTTATCCGGAATTTCAGTATTTGTTCTCATCAGACTTTTTTCACCTCCTGAGTCGTTTCTGGTGATTATTGAGTAATACTCTGTCAGAGTATAAATTCATTATCTTTTGACCTATTTTCCGGAATGACGCGCGGATAGTTCTTTGTTTATTCTGAGGAATTCGTTTTTATTCGGGTTGTTTTTGCCGGTCCGCAGGATGTTTATATACACGTTGGGGAATGTATTTTATAGGAATGACTGGTATAAGTAGAAAGTATTGAGATTCTGGTTTCGTCTTTTTTTCTTCGCGAGGGTTTGTCTGTGATATTTGTTGATTGACAAACTGTGAGTGAGTCAGAATGTAAAAAAATCAACGCCTTCGCAACATGAATGTTTATATTCATTTACAACCGAACTATTACGTATCCCAATTTAGGTGTTTTCATGGCAGTTATGATGCGTATAAAAGGCTTTTTCTCAAAGCTGTTCGGTAAAAAACGCTCGCGTGTTGGTATTTATGGCCCACCAAACGCCGGAAAGACCACTCTTGCAAACCGTATCGTCCGTGATGTTACGGGCGAAGCGATAGGGCCAGTGAGTGAGGTTCCGCATGAGACCCGCCGCGCCCGGAGAAAAGAGGGCGTTGAGATCAACAGCGGTGGAAGCAAGCTTCTGATCGACATTGTTGACACTCCGGGTGTTACGACAAAGATCGATTATCATGAATTCCTTGAGTACGGGATGGATCAGGATGAGGCCGTTGCCCGTGCCCGCGAGGCAACGGAGGGTGTTGCAGAAGCAATGCACTGGCTTCGCGAGGATATCGACGGCGTCATCTATGTGCTTGACAGTACGCAGGATCCGTTTATGCATGTAAACATCATGATGATCGGCATCATCGAGTCCCGCAAACTGCCGGTAATTATCGTTGCAAACAAGATCGATCTACCTGACGCAGCACCGCAGCGGATCAGAAGTGCATTCCCGCAGCACCCTGTTGTGATGGTCTCCGGTCTTGAAGGAAATAATATGGATGATCTGTACGGAAAGATCTCCGAGGTATTCAGGTGAGAGAAAAATGATTCAGGGCGTTCAGATTGATATGCTGTCAAGCGACCGTCTCAGCAGGATGACTTCGATGGAGAAGATCCGGCTCATTCTGGATGATGTCCGCCAGGGCTACATTGTTGTTCTGGAAAAGGGACTCACTCCGGAAGAGCAGGGCAAGCTTCTTGAGTCGACGATGATGGAGATCTCTCCCGGAGGTTTTTCGGGTATTGAGATCGAGACCTATCCGTCCACCTCCGGTTCAGAAGGCGGTCTGTTCTCCAAACTGTTCGGCGGGGGAAAGACACCTGCCGGCAGGCTGATGGTTATCGGTCCGGTTGATCAGCTGAAGATGCTTACCCGTGAGAAGGACCGGCTTATTGCCTGGGCATCTGCTGCACAGTAAACACCATTACAAAACGGTTCGTAAACAGTCATGCCACACAAATGTACCCAGTGCGGTCGCGAGTTCCGCGATGGTTCGGTGGAGATTCTCCGCGGTTGTCCCAGTTGCGGCGGAAAAAAGTTCCTCTACGTGAGTGACCGCGTACGCAATGCGGATGTGCTGGAAGAGAAGAGTATCACCGACATTGCGCAGGAGACCAGGCAGGAGGTCCTCGAGGTAAAAAGTCAGGGCCCTGCATCCCGCCCCACCGATATTTTAGAGAGAGTGGAAAGTGTCCGCATCGTTAGCAAAGGAAAGTACGAGCTGAACCTTGAACGGCTGGCAGAGTCGCAGGATATTATCATCGGTGTTGATGAAGGCAAGTATATGCTGGATCTTCCGTCGATGTCAAAGAAAAAACGAAGACAGAAAAAATAATTTTTTTTTTGAAATTTTTTTACTCATCGCTCTCAGAAAGAGATCGAATATTATCCAAGATGAATTTACTCAACACTCTTTCCTGCATCCTTCCAAAGAAATAGATGCCTAACTCTTTTTCTGCATGATCTGCTATGGCCAATGACTCCGTTCTGTCGGCCATTACCATGATTTTTGGCGTGATCTCAAGACCTGATGATTCTTTTTGAGATACGAGCATCTCATTCAGCATTTTTTTGGGGACATAGCAGCGAATGGGAACGTCTGCTGCATCTTTTTCTTTGAGGAAAACCACGTAGAGAGCAATCTTTCGCTCTTTTTGCATTGTTCTTGCAAACAACCGAAGGTCAGGGATGTACTTTTTGAGTGATGATGCATCCTGACAAAGAATGATCAGCTCTGTATTTGTCTGTCGAAAAATCATATTGAGGCGGTTTTCAATGGCCCATTCTGAATTGAGTTCATATGCCTGCATCATCATTTTTTCCCGCTGCAGATGATCACTATCCAGTGTCAGAAGATATGCGGCGGCATCTTCAAGGGCAAGCTGGGTATCTTTTTTGAGGCGATCAAATGTTTTGATGATGTCATGAAAATAGTAGCGGATCGGTGTTGTGGGAGATACCTTGAGAAATCCCCGTTCTTCTAAGGCAGCGAGGCATTCATATGTCTTGTTACGGGGAACTCCGCTGAGTTCATGTACTTCTCTGGGCGTTGCAGTTTTCAACCGGAACAGTACCTGATACACTTTCGCTTCGTTCTCACTCATACCGATGCGCCGCATCTTCTCCAGAAAATCATCCATATGTATGATGATGTTTTCTCATGATACTTTAAGAGTGTTTTCGTTTTTTTTTACAATTTTTCATGGCTGTTACCTTCAGAGGTCACACCATTCCTATATTTGCCAGTGTGGAATATGTAGATGACGTCCTGACGTCCCCTTCAGGATATCGGAGGTAGTTTCACAGATTTCAGAACTTGCTGCAACAGACAATTCATCCAACACAGACATAATCAGCGTCCTGCCAAAATGCCCTGCCGGGACGGTTCTCATAGACTACAGTTGAGAATTTGACAACGCAATTTTTTTGCGTTGTTCTCTCTGTCTCTAAATATCACACACATCCCATGACAGATACACTTTGTTCGTCCCCAACCCCTGCTCCCGTCGATAATTTTCTCACCGCTGCAAAGATCAGTGAACATCTGATTCATCGTGCAGCTTTGGGTTGTCGATATTTCCGGGCAAAAGAGATTGCTGCTGATCTTCACCTTACCTCGCATGAAGTCGGTTATTATCTGTGGTATCTTGCAAAAACATCCACTGATTTTGAAATTATACAATGGGGATGTTCAAAATCTGTCTCTTGGAAAATAACTCTTCGAGGTAGATAATTCTTACCTATATTTTGTATCTCCCTCGTCATCTGAGGGGGGATAAGAACATAATTCCATATTGAGGTGAATCAATCCTTTGTTACGTCCATTTGAAACAATTAATGAATTTTTGGCACGAAAACCATTCTTAGTCGGTTGTTTTCTGATAATTATTTTAGCTTTTGCGATAATTGGGGCAATGGGTATTAGTATGGAGGCAGAGGGAATCAACTCTTCTGATTTTAGCAGCCATGCATCCTATGTTTCTGACAGTTATGACCGGCATTTTTCATCTGATTCGATTATCCTGATGGTACAGGCAGATTCTGTTACCGATACGAATATTGTCGAACGAATATATGCGCTGGAACGGCAATGGGAGAGCTATGACGGGGTGAATACAGTCGTAGGGCTGTATGACATTATTGCTGCTGCAAACGGCGGACTTATTCCTGTCAATCAGGCAAGTGTAAACAGTATCGTCGCATCTCTACCCACCGACACTCTCACGTCCCTTATGCCGAATGGTGAACTGACTCTCATAGTGATATCTGTTGATTCGGGGCTTTCGAGTGATAAGGTACAGAGCCTTTTGATGAATTTAGAGAGCAGTCTGTCGATTGCTGATATTCCGCCTGGTGTTACTCTGACATTTACGGGAAACTCAGCGATGATGAGGGATATGAGTAAGAGTATCGGAGCTGATATGATCACGCTGCTAGTTGCGGCAATCATTCTGATGATTATTGCCTGCCGGGTTTTGTTCAATCATGTGCGTAATCCGCTTCTTCCAGTAATCTGTGTCTCTATTGGTCTCCTTCTGACATTTGGCGTAATGGGTCTGGTAGGCCTCCCCATGTCGATGGTGACAATTGGTGCACTGCCGATTTTACTTGGTATCGGTGTTGATTATGGTATTCAGTTCCATTCAAGGCTTGATGATGAGGTTCGGGTCCACCCTCTGCCGACAGCAATAAAACTCACAATTACCAAAACCGGTTCTGCAGTATTTTTTGCGATGTGTGCAAGTGCTATAGGATTCCTTGCGATGCAGGTTTCCCGAATGGAATCAATTCGTCAGTTTGGATATGTGGCAATGATTGGTATTGCCTGCTGTTACCTCTCAGCGCTGCTGATAATCCCACTTTATGCACTGATTACGAACTACACGCCAAAACCACACACACCATCGTCATATAGTTCGTCAACCACGACGTTCTCTGAAAGATACAATGCTTTTCTGGGAAAAATGGCCGTAAAAATTGCAAAGTATGCAGTACCAATTCTTTTGATTCTTTGTATTGTTGGTGTGACCGGTCTGTTTCTGGATGAGGAAGTCCCAATTCAAACGGATACGAAGTCATATCTGCCTAATGATATGCCAGCAATTGTGAATCTCAACATGATGTCACGTGCTATGGGCGATACCGGAGGTTTTCCTGTGTACGTGCAGGGTGATTCGCTGACAAGTCCCGAGACCATAGAGTGGATGTATGACTGGGGAAACCATGAGCTTGCGCTCTATGATACACGGTTTACTTCTGTGTCCAGTATTGCAACGGTTATCGTTCATGCAAACAATGGTGTTCTGCCGACTACCCAGACAGAAGTTGATAGAATTCTTGACTCAATGGAGGATGCAGCTGTGTCTTCCTATCTGCTTGACAATTCTCAGGCAGTGATCCGGTTCGGGATGGTTTCGCTCTCAGAACCTCAACAGCGCTCATTATTGGAGTCGGTTACTGCAGACATCAATTTTTATCCGCCTCCGATAGGGGTTGAGGCACTTGTTACGGGAACGCCATACACATATGTGAATACCATGGATGATATCATGGGTGGCAAATCTCAGATGACATTACTTGCATTTGTCCTGATCTTCGTGTTTCTGGCATTGTTGTACCGCAGCTGGAGGAAAGCTCTCTGTCCGATCATTCCGATAATATTGATCATTGGCTGGAATGGGGCTGCAATGTACCTCTTCGACATCGAGTATACGGTTCTGACAGCAACAATGGGGGCGATGACGATAGGTGTTGCCGCCGAGTACTGCATTATGATGGTGGAGAGAATTTATGAGGAGATGGAAGTCTGTGATACTGAAACTGCGGTGGAACATGGAACCAGTAAAATCGGGACGGCAATCACCGTTTCCGGCTGCGCGACAATGTGTGGTTTCTCGGCATTGCTGTTTGCAAATTTCCCGCTCATTCAGGATTTCGGTCTGGTGACGGTTCTTGCGATGGCATTCACCCTGTTCGGCGCACTTGTTGCGGTTCCGGCACTGGTGTCGCTTATCCTAAAAAATTCCGAAAAAACGACGGCGGACGTAGGACACACGTCCCCATCCCTATGATCTTTTTTTATGTTTGCTCCAGACAGAATCCCCCTATACGAAATTCACCCGGTTATTCTGACAAAAACCCATGGGCATGTCACTTACTTAATATGCTATCCGCACTAATATAATAAGGAATTATAATTTTTCCCGCTCTGCCCTTCCAACAGACGCAGATTGGGAAAAACACCCACAAATTTCATTGTCGCATCGCACACCCGCGATGTGTAAGGAGATCTCTGTTCCATGACCAATAATTATGATGCGTCTCACATCACCGTTCTTGAGGGCCTGGCCCCGGTTCGTGAGCGCCCAGCCATGTATATCGGCAGCACCGATACCCGTGGTCTGCACCATCTTGTCTATGAAGTTGTAGACAACTCAATTGACGAAGCACTGGCCGGATTTTGTAAGCATATCGCAATCACGCTGAATGCTGACGGGTCCTGTACGATCGACGATGACGGCCGCGGAATTCCGGTCGACATCATGCCAAAGCAGAACAAAAGTGCTCTTGAAGTAGTTATGACTGTTCTGCATGCCGGCGGAAAGTTCGATAAAAATACCTATCAGGTATCAGGAGGTCTGCACGGAGTCGGTGTTTCAGTCGTGAACGCTCTGTCAACAAAGTTGACCGTAGAAGTGTTCCGCAACAAAAACGTCTACTCAATGATATTCTCCCGCGGCGGCCTTGTCCAGAAACTGGAGAGCCGTCCTGAAACCGCAGCAGAGTTCCGCGAGCGGTGCATCCGTCTCAGCAATCCGGTCTCAGCAGATCAGGACGAAGTTACCGGAACCCGCATCACGTTTCAGCCTGACGCGAAAATATTCGACACCGTTCAGTTCGACTACGACATCCTTGCCCATCGGTTCCGTGAGCTCGCATACCTCAACAAAGGCCTTGAGATCAAAGTTGTGGACAACCGCACCGGAGACTCAGATTTATTCTGCTACGAAGGCGGTCTCAGCGAATTCGTCGCCCACTTGAATGAAGGCAAAGAGCTGCTGCACAACGAAGTCATCTATGTGGACAAGTCCGACAACGAAAACAAGATCGAGGTCGAGATTGCCCTGCAGTACAACCAGACGTACGGCGAAACACTGTTCACCTTCGTCAACAGTGTCAACACCCGCGAAGGTGGAACACATCTTGAAGGATTCCGCTCTGCCCTCACTCGTGCGATCAATAACAGCGCACACGCAAACAAACATCTCAAAGATGACGTGTCTGTGAAGGGCGAGGATGTTCGCGAAGGACTCACCGCAGTCATCAGCGTGAAAATTGCGAACCCGCAGTTTGAAGGCCAGACCAAGATGCGGCTCGGCAACAGCAATGTCAGAGGTCTCGTGGACTCAATGGTCTATCAGGCACTGACCGAGTTCTTTGAAGAAAATCCAAAGGTCATTGCAGCAATCGCACGAAAAGCTCAGGAGGCAGCAAACGCCCGTGAGGCAGCACGCCGCGCCAAAGAGCTTGCGAGAAGAAAAAGTTCGCTTGAGATGTCTGGTCTCCCCGGCAAACTTGCGGACTGTTCCGAACGCGACCCGGCAAAGAGTGAGATCTATATTGTGGAAGGAGATTCTGCAGGAGGTTCTGCAAAGCAGGGACGTGACAGAAAATTCCAGGCAATTCTCCCGCTTCGTGGTAAAATCCTGAACGTTGAAAAAGCAATCGAGAACAAGGCACTGAAAAATGCCGAAATTCAGACGCTCATCTCTGCGATCGGTGCAGGATACGGAGAGATGTTTGATCCTGAACGCGCCCGCTACCACCACATCGTCATCATGACCGATGCAGATGTGGATGGGGCACATATCAGAATTCTGTTGCTGACCTTCTTCTACCGATTCATGAAACCGCTCGTTGAACTCGGATACGTGTATGTTGCACAGCCTCCGCTGTTCCGCGTGGCAAAAGGCAAACAGGAACGTTATGTCTACACCGAAGAGGACATGCGTGCCGCAGTCACCGAGTTTGGCGACAAGGGAATTTCTGTTCAGCGCTACAAAGGTCTTGGAGAAATGAATGCAGGCCAGCTCTGGGACACGACGATGAATCCTGAGAATCGTATCTTAAAGCAGATCAGAATTGAGGATGCAAGCTATGCAAACGAAATTTTTGAGAAACTCATGGGCGATGATGTGATGCCGAGAAAAGATTTCATTAAACGTCATGCAGGGGAGGTGAAAAACCTTGACATCTGAAGAACAGCAGCAGGTCGCCGAAAAGATAACCCACCGCGTTGCACCGATCAACATCGAAGACGAGATGAAAAACTGTTTCATCGATTATGCGATGTCGGTCATCATCGGTCGTGCGATTCCTGATGCACGTGACGGTTTGAAACCGGTTCACCGCAGAATTTTGTACGCGATGCTCCATGATGAGGGCAACACCAGCGACAAGGCCTACAAGAAGTCGGCAAAAGCTGTGGCTGCAACCATGGGTAACTACCACCCGCACGGAGACTCGGCAATTTACGACACGCTTGTCAAGATGGCTCAGCCGTTCTCGTACCGATACCCGCTGATTGATGGTCAGGGTAACTTCGGTTCGATTGACGGCGACTCGGCAGCAGCATACCGTTACACCGAGGCACGTCTGACGAAGGCAGCAGAGTCGCTTCTCGAAGACATCGAAAAAGAGACGGTTGACTTCGTCCCGAACTTTGATGAGTCTTCCGAAGAGCCGGATGTTCTGCCGAGCAGAATCCCGAATCTTCTGGTGAACGGAACAACCGGTATTGCGGTCGGTATGGCAACAAGCATGATGCCGCACAACCTCGGCGAGGTCTGTGATCTGGTGACGGCTTTTATTGACCAGCCGGAGATGACGGTTGAGGATATGATGAAGATCCTTCCGGCACCCGACTTCCCGACCGGTGGTATCATCATGGGTACTGACGGTGTGAAGAACGCTTACCTCACCGGTCAGGGCAAGGTTGTTGTCCGCGGTGTTGCGGAGATTGAGGAGCGAAAGAAAAACTTTGAACAGATTGTGATCACCGAAATTCCCTATCAGGTGAACAAGGCTGTAATGATCGAGAGGATCGCTGAACTTGTGAAGAACAAGCAGATCGAGGGTATCAGCGATCTGCGTGATGAGTCTGACAAGGATGGTATCCGCGTAATCATCGAGCTGAAGCAGGGTGTGCAGGGCAATGTGGTTTTGAACCAGCTCTACAAACACACCCAGCTTGAGAGCTCGTTTGGTATCACAAACCTCGCGATCGTTGAGAAGAAGCCGATGATTCTCTCTCTGTCCGAGATGCTCAAGCACTTCATCGCTCACCGCATGTCGGTTGTCCGCAGACGTTCGCAGTTTGATCTGCGAAAGGCCGAGGAGCGCAAACATATTCTGGATGGTCTCTTAAAGGCTCTCGATATGATCGATGAGGTCATCGCAACGATTCGCGGCTCGCCCGAAGTTGCGGCAGCTCAGGTTGCCCTTGTCAGCAAATTCGGATTCTCGGAGATGCAGGCTGACGCAATTCTGAAGATGCAGCTCCGTCGCCTCGCGGCTCTGGAACAGCAGAAGATCATTGATGAGAAGAATGAACTTCAAGTCATCATCGATAAGCTGAACTGGATCTTAGCATCTGATGCAAACATCCTGTCTGTTGTAAAGGAGGAGACCGCAGAGATTCGCGAGAAGTATGCGGATGACCGCAGAAGCAAGATCGATTACTCGGCAAACACCGACATGGATATTCTTGATTTCATCGAGGATAAGCAGGTTTTAGTGATGCTGACTTCGCAGGATTACATCAAGCGGATGCCGCTTGAGTCATGCCGTCAGCAGCGCCGCGGAGGCCGCGGTGTGACCGGTATGACGACGAAGGACGAGGATTCGGTCGATAAGGTGTTCCTTGCAAGCACGCATGATTATCTGCTCTGTTTCACGAACAAGGGCCGTGCGTACTGGCTGCGGGTGCATGAGATTCCGGAAGGCTCGCGCCAAAGCAAAGGAAAGGCGATTGTGAATCTGCTGAACCTGACCGATGAGGAGGTTGCAGCAGTTATTCCTATGAGAAGCTTTGACTCAGACAAGTATCTCTTCTTTGCAACGAAGATGGGCAAGGTCGGCAAGATGTCGCAGGAGCTGTTCTCCCGTCCGCGAACCGGAGGTCTGATTGCGATCACGATTCTTGACGGCGATGAGCTGGTGGATGTGATGGTTACTGACGGGTCCTGCGATGTTGTTCTGACAACCTGGCTCGGCCAGAGTCTGCGATTTAGCGAGGATGAGGTGCGAAACACCGGACGCGGCGCTCAGGGTGTAAAGGGTATTACGCTTCGCGGCACTGATGCGGTTCGTGCGCTGACGCTTGTGGAAAAGGATCATCTTCTGACGATCACTGAAGGCGGCTTTGGTAAGAGAACTCCGTTCGAGGAGTTCCGCGGCAAGGGTCGCGGTACGCAGGGCGTCAGAAATATTGTGACGAATCTTGAACGCGGCGGTGTTGTCTCTTCGATTGCTATTGGTGACGATGAGGAGATTGTTATCACGACTGCCGGCGGTGTTGTGATGCGCACGCAGGCCGGCGACATTTCTATTCAGAAACGCAGCACTCAGGGAGTGCGTGTTATCCGTGTGGATGTCGGGGACAAAGTGACGAGTGTTGCTGTTGTTCCTGCTGATGATGAGGCTGAGGAGGAGGGCGACTCTCCTGCTCCGGTCGATGAGACACAGCAGAATCTGCTCTCTGATGAAGGCGAAGAGTAATCTTCTCCTCTGATTTTTTTGAAAAAAAAAGTTTTTTTGTGGTTTTAGTGGTGTTGTCCATTAACCTCTCCCTCCCACGGAAAAACGGAAAACACAGAAATAAAAACATCACGGAGCAGACGTGAACACCACAGAATCCGAAAACAATTCATTTCCGTGATGTTCTCGTCTGCTCCGTGATATTTTTCTGTGAAATATCCGTGTGGTCCGTGTTTTCCGTGGGCGGAGCAATGAACAGTACCGAACAGTGTTTGCCAATAAACGAATTTATGGGCAAAATTGGTTTTAGTTCCAGATGATCTCAGGAGTTTCTCTTGGCGGAATCTGTGAGAATGCCACGCCCTGATATCCGATAAGCATGGCGTACTGCGGTGTCCAGTTGTCCGGGATGCCGAGAATTTTTCCAAGGTCTGGCTTGAGGTTGAGCATTGCCATGACATAGCCTACCCAGCAGGTACCGATTTTCAGACTCGGGGCAAAGATGTCGATGTAGGAGAGGGCGATGATGCTGTCGATGAGTCCAAAGTCCTGACCTGATTCAGATGCTGCGATCAAGAGTGCGGGAGCATTCCGGCAGATCGGGTCGCCTCCGGCATCAGCTCCGGCGATAAGCATTTGTGCGACTCCTGCTGCGGGATGATCTGCGGGAAGGGTTTTGAGGTATGCGACCGAGGCTTTGGTGAACTCCTGTACTTTTTTCGGGTCGGCGGTCACTGCCCATTTGACCGGATGGATGTTCGCAGCAGATGGAGCGTATGCGGCGATGTCGAGGAGGCGGTCGATATCCTCTTTTGCTACCGGCGTGTCCTTCCATATTCTGATCGAGCGGCGGCTTTTGAGGTACTGGGCAAGGAGGTCTGCGTCAACCCCTGAGTGATATGCTTTGATGTTTTCCGGTGAGGTGAAGTCACTGCTGGTTGTTGAGAGTGCGTTTGCCGGGCAGACTGCGATGCAGTGGCCGCAGGAGATGCAGGGACCTGCATTATTGATGTCAGGATTTTTTCCTTTTTCACCGGTAATTTTTCGTGTGGTGCATATGGTTGAGCAGAGGCCGCAGGATGTGCAGGCGTCTTTGTCGCAGATGATTGTCAGGGGTGATGAGAGAGCTGATTTCATTGATGATAATTAGGGATCTGGTGATAAAAAGAGCTTTGTGTATTGCCATGTTTGAGGCGTTAGGCGGTGGTAAATATTTCGAAACGCGAATAGCGCGAATAAAAAAATCGCCAATGGCGATTTTTAGGAAAGTATTAAATATCATATTTTAGATAGAAGCACAAATTTTTTTATTCGCGCTATTCGCGTTTCGAAATATTCGTCACCGCGTAACTCCTATTATGAAAAAAGTAAGTGAATCAATGGTGAGTGAACATGATTAGAAAAAAATCCACTCACCACTCACCCTGACCGAGCGAAGCGAGGGATGCGCGCCGGTAAAATCGTGTGAGTGTCTGAACGCCGTAGGCGTTCAGACACTCACATTACGATTTTAGCGGGTCGGTTAGTATCCTCTCGTAATAAAGAAGTCCACCATCTCAAAGATCAGATCCCGCTCCTCGGATGCAGGCACAACACTTGCAAGACCAGCCTTCGAATCAGCGATCATCTTCTCGGAAATACCGCGGACCTTGCCAAGCACACCTGACATCTCAAGAAGGGCAATTGCCTCGGCAATCTCCTCCTTTGTAAGATGATCCTTGTGGTACTTTGACAGATCAACACCCATCTCGCGTGCCGTGATTGCCAGAAGCGTCTGCTTGTTCTCACGAAGATCAGATGCCTGATCCTTACCAGAAATCTCAGGCGGCGTCATCAGATCAATGATATCATCCTGAATCTGGAATGCAATGCCTGTGTTCTGACCAAGCGTATAGAATGCCGCAATCTGCTTGGCATCTCCTCCTGCAAGAGCCGCACCGATACCGGCAGCAGCCGCATACAACACACCCGTCTTCTTTCGAACCATCTCAAGATACTCAGATGCTCGAACATCATTCCTAGTCTCAAAGGAAACATCCTCCTCCTGGCCTTCACAGATCTCATAACATGCATGAGACAGCATCTGAACAGCCTTCACCTTCGACTCAGCACTTGCATTCTTCACCGAACACAGATACTCAAACGCCCTTGCATACAAAACATCGCCTGCAAGAATTGCGGTTGCCTCGTTCCACACCACATGAACCGTCGGTCTTCCGCGGCGCAGCGAGTCGCCGTCCATAATATCATCATGAACCAGCGTGAACGTGTGGGTCCACTCAAGAGCAAGAGCAGCAGAAAAAATATCTGCCGAAGCACCCTTGCGGACAGCGTCTGCTGCAAGAAGAACCATTGCAGGTCTCAGGCGTTTGCCGCCGCCGAGCAGCAGATGGGCTGATGCCTTCTGCAGCGTCGTGTCGGTCGCTTTGCTGTACTCGTCCGCCTCCTGATCAACCTTCTCAGCAACAGACTTCAGATACTCAGATAACTCCATAATACACACTCTCAAATTTTTTTGGTTATTTCGGAAGAACCAGACGGTCTCCGTTCTGCATAATGTGAACATCACGGTTCAGCGTGTAGCCGAACTCGCGGCTGAGCGTCACATACCCGCCCTTCATCTCAAACGGACCATGGGACGGAACAATGTGTTCAGGGTTCAGCATCGAAAGCAGATCATAATGCTCCTGATAATACGCGTGTCCCGTAACATGCAGACCATCAAAGATGCGGGCACCCTGCCGCAGCAGCAGACGATCAACCTCGGCACGCTGTGCATAGTTCACCGGGTTTGGAATAATGTTTGCGGAAAACATTACCTTGTCACCCTTCTCAACCTTGAACGGTGTCTCGCCCATCGCCATGCGGGAAAGCATCGAGCCCGGCTCACCCTGGTGACCGGTTACCACAAGAAGGAACTTTTCCTTTCCTTCCTTTGCAACGCGGCGAAGCATCCGGTCGGTGGTCTTGCGGTTGCCGTAGATGCTGGTTCCTTGCGGGAACGCAACCATCTTCATGACCTCTGCAGTACCGTTGTACCTCTCCATCGATCTGCCGAGGAGAATCGGGGTCCGGTCAATCTCGCGTGCACACTCGGTGATGGATTTGATCCTCGCAATCTGTGATGCAAACGTCGAGACAATGATCGCGTTCTTATCATCCTCGCAGCGGGTGATAGCATCCCGCACGCGAAGCCGTGCCACCTGCTCACTTGGAGAGTAGCCGCGGTCATCAAGATTCAGCGACTCAACGATCAGGAGCTTCACGCCTTCTTTACCGATCGCACGCAGACGTGCAAGGTCCGGAGCCTCGCCGATCACCGGCGTCATATCCAGTTTGAAGTCGTTGGCATACACCACACAACCGGCCGGCGTGTGAAGCACCGCAATTGCCGAGTCGATGATACTGTGCTGAATGCGAACGAATTCAAGCGTCAGATGCTGCGAGATGGTGTACTTGCCTCCGGCTTTCAGCGCGAAGGTCTTGTTCGTCACCGAGAACTTGCGCTCTCCCTCAATCTGCTGTTTGATCAGTTCTGTCGTGTACGGTGTTGCGATGATCGGGCAGTTGTAACGGTGGGCAAGTTTCTGAACCGCACCGATGTGGTCAAGGTGGCCGTGCGTACAAACGATCGCCTTCACCGTTCCCTCGACAGAGTTCATCACCGTGTCGTCAGGGATTGCACCAATCTGGATCAGATCCAGCGAGTGCATGTTCTCCATTTCTACATTGTTGTTTCCTGATATCGGGTCAAGATACAGACCCATATCAAAGATAACGATCTCTTTGCCGACGCGGACCGCGGTCATATTCCTTCCGACCTCGTTGTATCCGCCAACAGCAATGACTTCTATGTCAACCATTGATATTCTCCAAATTAATTGTGGACCATTGTGACACCGGCATTATTCGCGGGTCATCTCCCGCAGTGCTCCGGTAATATAGGTCCGTGCGGACTGAAGGGAGGAGATGTTTGCAGAGCCGGTCAGAAACATTGCCGCACGAAGCTGGTAATGAATCGAGTCAACGCTTGCATACATCTCCTCTTCGCCGGACAGTGCCGGAGAGAGCAGGGGAAGAGCCATGCCCCCGAGGGTTGCCCCGAGAGCTATTCCTTTTGCGATGTCAAGACCTGAGCGCAGCCCGCCGGTTGCGATCACAGGTCCTTTTCTGGTCCCGGCTACCTCAAAAACACTCAATGCTGTTGGAATTCCCCACGTAAGGAGGGAGTCCCCAAGTTCCCGGAGTGCTTTATCACCGGCAGCCCCGCGCTCATCAGCGCGGATTCCTTCTATCTTCGCCCACGAGGTTCCGCCGACACCTCCGGTGTCAATGGCGGCAACGCCTGCATCCCAGAGCTGGGACGCGACCTCGCGGGAAATTCCGTTTCCGGTCTCTTTGACGATGACCGGAAACTTCACATCTTTACAACACTGCCGGATTGCCTCAAGACACCCGACCGCGGAGCGATCACCCTCAGGCTGAATTACCTCCTGCAAAAAGTTCAGATGAATGCAGAGAGCATCAGCATCAATCATCTCAACAGCGCGTTCCGCCCACTCGGCACCATGCTCAGCAAGCTGGACGGCACCAAGGTTTCCGCACACAAAAGCATGCGGAGCGGTCTCGCGGACAATCGCAAACGAGTCGGCAAGCTCAGGCTTTTCCAGAGCCGCACGCTGGGAACCAACACCGATACCAAGCCAGTACTTTTCTGCGGCAGCTGCAAGAACACGGTTTACCTCAGCAGTATCCGGATGGCCGCCGGTCATTGCCGCAATAAACAGCGGAGAGCCAAGACGTTTTCCGAGAAACTCAACCGAGAGATCAATCGCGTCCATGTCGCATTCGGGCAGGGCACAGTGCACGAGATGCACATCGTCAAAGAGCGTGGTTCCTGTCTCGATGTTCTCCTGACTGCAGATACGCAGATGATCCATCTTGCGTGATGAGGTAAGTTTCGCCTTTGTCATGATTTCGTTACCGAACAGTTGTTCCGCCGTGCTCGTGGTCTTCAAGGAAGTCCATCACACGGGATATATGAAAGAGGTGCGAAGAGATGCCGGCGTCTGCAAGAAGCAGAAGCTCCTCAACTTTTCCTCGCATCCCTCCGGTCACATCAGTATTCGAAGAGTCGCCGAGATCAATGGACCCGACATTTTCGCGGGTGATGACCGGGACAACCGAACCTTCAGAGAGAACTCCGGGCACATCGGTTGCAACACCGACGCGGGTCGCACCAAGAGCCTTCGCCATCGCAGGAACGATCTGATCGCCTGAGACGATCACTGCTCCGCGGACGGTGTCCATCACCACATCGCCGTGCAGTACCGGAACAACGCCGAGATTGAGCATTGCTTTGATCTGTTCCTCGCCTGAGTAGAGAAGGCGTCCGTTCTGTGCAAGACTGCTGCAGAACGGATGCATGCAGACCGCATCAACTCCTTCTTCGCGAAGGAGTGCAACGAACTCTTCGTTGAGTCTGCGGACGGCAAAGTGCGTGACGGCAATGCCTTCCGCATTTTTTTCAGTGACACCGTCCTGAATGTGATAGGCTTTGGCTTCCGGATGGCCGCAAGAACCTGCGCCGTGAACGATCACGAGCGGCACCGACTTTGCGATCGGCGCAATCTGTGCGGCAAGTTCACGAATCCGTGCAGTGTCAATCACACCTGCTTCGGATTTTTTGGTGACAACGCTTCCGCCGAGTTTGAGTACGGTAATTTCACTCATCTTTTTCCTTCCGTGCGCCTTCAGTGTCAATGGTGGTGATGATGGCGCGTGCATCGCATCCTTCGATTGCGCCTGCAACACGGTTGCGGGAACTCTTCGAACAGATTGCATACATGCATCCGCCGCCGCCCGCACCGGTCGTCTTCGCTCCGTGCGCTCCGGCGGATCTGGCGGCAAGCACAAGTTTGGAAAGCATCGGATGACCAACACCGAGCGCGTCAAGAAGCGCATGGTTCATGTTCATCAGGTTTCCAAGCTCTCTCTGGTTGTCGAGACTGTGCATCGCCTGCATGGTGATGGCACCAATCGAGTCAAGAATCGGTTCTGCAATGTCAGGCGAGTTCCTGCGAAGGTCGGCAACTTTACCCACCATCTCAGACGTGCTGTGCGAGACGAGCGTGTTACCGATGACGAGGGAAAAGTTCTGCGGCGGCAGAAGACGACGCTTTTCACTGCCGCGGACCAGAACCATGCCGCCGAATGTGCAGACATAGGTGTCGGTCGCGCTGGCACGGCCGTTCTGTGCGGACATCTCCACCTGATGGGCGAGATCCGCGATCTCGGTCTTGGTCTTTTTGAGCTCGAACTCGTCGTTGATGGCACACAGCGTTGCAACCGTTACGGCAGCTGAGGAGCCGAGTCCGGATGAACTCGGCAGCTGGGATCTGACGTAGACGCTTCCCTTGACATCCATTAACCGGAAGCATTCGGCGATGTAGGGGGAGTTTGGTTTCTGGTGGTACCTGGACTCGCGGACCGTGACGATCACGCGGGGTTTGATTGCCATCGCAATGCCCGGCTTTCCGTACACGACCGCGTGTTCACCAAAGAGGAACACTTTGCCAGGCGCACTCCATGTTGCCATCTCAGACGACCTCCACTGCTGCGTAGCCGACAACCTCTCGGTCGTCGCCGGTCGCATCGCCCGAGGTCTGGTACATGATCAGTTTTGCTTCGCGTGCGCCGAGATGTTTGCAGACAAGCATCATCACGGCGATGCATCCGTACCCGCACATGGATGGTCTGACATCCATGAGCGTCTTGTAAAACTGATCAGCATCAAGTTTTGCTGCTGCGGCAAGGACGGTCAGGTCATCATGCTCGGCAACTTTTGCCGGAACATAATGCGAGCCGTCGCCGGAAGCAATGATGACGACTCTGTCGCTTGCGGTAGAGGTCGCATCAATCGCTTTGGCGATTGCATCAGCAACCGTGCGGGCTGATGCCAAAGACTGGTCACCGAGAAGTACCGGCACAACTTTTGCCTGCGGGAACCGGTAGCGGATGAACGGCATCTGCGTCTCAAGAGAGTTCTCCTGAACACGCATCAGATCATTGCGGTTCGGAATGCCCGCATCAGCGAGAGCGGCAACAAGTTCTGCATCAGCCGCGACCGGACCAAGAGGCGTTTCCCAAGAACAGTCCGCGGTTACGGTCATACATCCTGCATGGCTTGGACCGATAATCACGAATGTTCCGGAAAATGTTTCGGGAATTTTCGCATAAGCGCATGCAGCAGTTTTTCCCGAGTAAACGTAGCCTGCATGCGGAACCAACACACCGTACGGAGAGGTTACAGACGTAACCGTAGAAGAGAAAAATGCGTTGAGCAGAGATGCCAGTTCCTCAGCGCCGGCCGGGTAAAACATACCCGCAAGTGTTGCAGGCCGCACTGTCGCCGTACCGGCTGAGGAACAGCATGCAGAAGTTTCCTCTATTTTCATGGATATCAAACGGGTTTTACGCCGTAACCAAATTTTTCGTCCGCCGATCCCGCGAAAGATACTATTGAGATATTGCGGACCGGCATGTGAAGGTGATTATGTGTTGGTTTGGCGGGGCTTTAATGATTGCGCCATGGAGGTTTTATGAGTCGCCCACCGAAAACACGGAGTACACAGAAGTAGGCACAGAAAAACATCACGGAACAGACGTGAACATCACGGAACTCTAAAACAATTCATTATTTTTGCCTCAACCACCGAGCACCTCATAGATGAAAAGGGCATCACAAATCCGAAAACAATTCACTTCCGTGATGTTCACGTCTGCTCCGTGATATTTTTCTGTGAAATTTCAGTGTGTTCCCGCGAAGCGGGAAGCAGGCCGCAGGCATGCGTTCCGTTTTTCCGTGGGCTGCCTGGAATTAAAGACACAAAATCCAACAAACAAAAGTTCACAAAAAAGAAAAAAATTGTATCTGAGATATTTAGAACTCAGACTCGAAGTCTTCAAAGGTCAGAGAGGACACAATGCCCTTCTGCTTCAGAAGCTCGCGGGTAAGCAGGAAGTAGACCATGGAAAGGGCCTTGCGACCCTTGTTGTTCGTCGGAATGACGAGATCAACATTGTTGGTCTGGTTATTGATATCACAAAGTGCAATAACCGGAATACCGCACTGGACTGCTTCGGTGATTGCCTGTGCATCTCCGATCGGGTCAGTGACAATAACAACTTCCGGCTCAACGTACTTCGGAAGGACCGGGTTGGTGAGCGTACCAGGGATGAACCGTCCCACATGAGAGATTGCACCAATCGTGCTGGAAAACTTCTGTGCAGGGTACTGACCGTACTGACGTGACGTCACCACAAAGATCTTCGGAGACTCGTAGCGTGCAAGGAACTTTGCCACCTGCTTGATACGCTCATCGGTCTTTCTGATATCAATGATATAGAGACCATCAGAGCGGACGCGGTAGATGAACTCCTTCATGTCATCGTCTTTCTGCTGGGTACCGATATGGACACCGGCTGCCAGATACTCTTCTACAGATACTAACGGTTCGTTTAATTCAATTCCAAGTTCATTGTCGGTCATTTTACAAATGCTCCTCAATTCTTATAAGTTCATTTAATTTAGCAATACGCTCGCCGCCCACAATACCGCACTTCAAAAAGCAGCAGCCAAAAGCTGTGCCGAGATGTGCAATAGTAGTGTCGGTTGTCTCACCGGAACGGTGGCTCATAACCGTCTCATACCCGTAGTCACGGGCAAGACGGATAGTCTCAAAGGTATCAGTCAGGGTTCCGATCTGATTCGGTTTGATCAGGACGCAGTTTCCTGCCTCAAGAGCAATGCCCTCTTCAAGCCGCTCCACATTGGTAACGAAAAGATCATCACCGCAGATTAATGTGTCACGGCCTGCGACCTCCTCGGTCAGCAGTGCAAAGCCTGCAAAGTCCTCTTCCTGAATCGGATCCTCAACATAGACCAGATTATACTGATCCACCAGTTCGGCAATGTATGAGATCTGCTCCTCAGTAGTGCGCTTTGCATTCTTATACACATACCGCTCAAGATCAGCATTCCACATCTCGGAAGCCGCGACGTCAAGACCCATGCGGACCTCAATTCCGGTCTCGTCCTGAACCTTGTTCACTGCTTCGGCAACAATTTCGAATGCTTCGGCATCGCTGACGTGAGGAGCCCATGCACCCTCGTCACCTTTGCCGCAGCCTTTTCCGCGCGCGACAAGAATGCTCTTCGCCGTCTTGTGCACAAGTGCATTGGTGAAGACAGCTTCGCTTGCATTTGCAGCGCCGGTCGGCACAATCAGGAACTCCTGAATGTCGGTTGCATCCACTGCGTGGGCACCGCCGCCGATCACATTGCCGAGCGGGAGCGGGGTCTGGTCCACGAAGGCCCCCCCAAGGAACTGGAAGAGCTCCATGTTCATTGCAGATGCCGCAGCTTTTGCGTTTGCAAGAGAGAGTGCAACCGCGATGTTTGCACCGATACCGGAAAGATCGTCGGTCGCATCCACCACATGGAGCACCTCATCAAAACCGCGCTGATCCTGGGAATCAAGATCAATCAGCTCAGGAATAAGGCGTGCCTGTGCATCCGCAATAGCCTCGCGGCAGGGGCGAACCTTTGCCTCGTAGATACCGGTTGATGCACCGCTGGGAGCGCATGCGCGTCCGTATCCACCGCTTGCAGTCAGAATTTCCGCTTCAATGGTCTCATTGCCGCGGCTGTCAAGAATTCTCCGAAGAGTAATTCCATCAATTGTGGTCATATTACAAAACCTCTACCTTCTCACCGATGCGGCGCTTCACAGTAATAGGCACCATATTGCTATCGTACTCAACCAGCGCGATCTCAAGCGGATCGATCTTTGTGGTTCTGACGAGAATAGGAGCACCCATCGAGATCTGTAACGCACGAGCACCGATGATTCTGGCCCGTTCATAACGAGTGTATATCATTGGTAATCACATCCATAAAACATAAAATGGAAAAATGGGGTCGCTGAGATTCGAACTCAGGTCACTACGTCCCGAACGTAATAGGATGGTCCAGGCTACCCTACGACCCCGCATCATTCATGCATCACGTGTAGGGATACAGCTCATCAACCGTCTCTTTATGCGAGAGAAGCATGCGTCTGCAGCAGTACCGATCAAGTCCAAGAGAGTCGAGAATCTCTTTCGGGTCCTCACCGGCAGCTTTGCGCTGTTGATATTCTTCCCATACCGTGGAAATTACTTTACCACAGGTGAAACATCGAACTGGTATCATTAGTTATCCTTCTAAGCTTATTAATTTGTTGTTTTGCAAAGGGAGGGGAGATCCCTCCTTTTTGCAGAACATATGTTCTGAAAGCGAATTTAACGGTACGACTTCTGGAACCGTGCACGTGCACCGCGTCCATGCGGCTTCTTGGCTTCCTTCTGACGGGAATCGTTGACAAGAAGCGTACGGTCGTAGCTGAGGTAAACCTCTTTAATGCGCGGATCGTTGGTCCAGTTAAGGATGCCGCGGCCGAGTGCAGTACGAACTGCCTCTGCCTGGCCCATGACACCGCCGCCGGAGACTTCAATCTCAACATCGGCGCCGTCAATTGCACCCGGTGCAAGAGCGATTGCCTCGGCAATCTTCATGCGGATGATCTCGCTGCCGTAAACCTCGAGCGGAACCGAGTTGATACGGACTCTGCCCTTGCCCTCTCTGAGAGTTGCGCGTGCAATTGCCGTCTTTCTCTTACCGCTGGTGTTAATGATCTTCATCTTCTTCCACCTCTTAGTACTTTGCTCCAAGGTTGGTGCTGATTGCACCAACGGTAACGTAGCGTGCGCTGCTTAACCGGTCACGGTGTGCTGCCTCAAGAACCTCTGCCTCGGCATCCTTCAGCTCGTAAGGAACACCGACATAGGCCTTGACACGGCGGAACGCTGCTGCTCCGGGCCGGGTCTTGTACGGAATCATACCGCGGACAGTGCGTTTAACGATCTGATCCGGGCGTCTTGGGTAGAACGGACCGCCTTCAACTGAACCGCGGACGCGTTTTACATAGTACTCTTCCATAACCATCGCGCGGGAACCGGATACGATTACTTTCTCGGCGTTAATGATAGCAATCTCCTCACCGGCAAGGATGCGCTGAGCGATAAGGCTGCACATTCTTCCGAGAAGAAGATTCTCTCCATCGATAACAGTTACCATTTTTCAGTTCACCTCAGGATACGGACACGGCTGCCTTTCGGGTTTGCTGCAACAAGCTCTTCGATTGTCATGCAGCTGCCTTTGGCTTCCATGATTTTTTCACGCGCAGCGTCGGAGAAGTTGAGTGCTGCAACCTTGACGGGTGCGGCGATCGTACCTGCTGCCAGGACTTTGCCCGGAACAATGATGATCTCATTCTCGCTTGCGTAGCGGCTAATCTTTCCGATGTTAACCTCAGCGTAGTTTTTGCTGGACGTGTTAAGGCGTCCGGCAATCTCGCGCCAGATATTGGCCTCGTTTTCCCGGGATGCCCGCTTGAGCATACCAATTAAGGATTCGAGGCGGGGGTTTGTCTTATTCATTTACAGTCCCTCCGTGGATATGTCCTGTAATGCATCAGTCAGGTCTGTGGATCGTGACTTGATATGCAGCAGTGCTCTTTCGATGATCTCTTTGACCGGCAGAGAACCGTCGCTCTCGACAACAAAGACGAACTTCGTGCTGTCGGCACCAATGGTGATTGCGGGGTTTTCGCCGATTCCGCTGTTCATGCATGCAGTCTGACACAGACGACACATGGAACAGTCTTTTTCTTTGCTTTCGCCGTTTACTACGCGGACACGCACTTTGTTCTCGGATATTTCAAGAACATTGCGGGGACATTCGTCGACGCATTTTTTGCATCCGTCACAGGTGTCGTGGATGGTGATTACCGGGAACTCTTTGTAACCGCATGCAAGCGTCGGCTGCCATTTGGCATGCTCGCTGCCGGTGTTGAGTTCGGCGACCGCTTCCAGAACAACCTTCTGGTTTTCCCAGAGCTTGACGATTGGCACGTTGTTATGTACCGGAACGGTACGCGGGTCCATGGAGATCAGATCACCTGAGGTGACCATTTCCGGGCCTTCAACGCTTAAGGTGAAGGTGACAGTACATTGGGGACAGCCAACACCTTCGCAGGAACATTCGCTGCGGCGGACAAACTGGGACAGATCCGTTTTAATCGGAACCATACCGAGCCGGTGCGCAAGGATCTCGTCAAAGAGAACACTGGTGTTGTCATAGATGCGAACGTCTTCAATGGCAAGGGTTGGTACCTCACCGATCATAGAACGTCTGAGAGCGTTTGCAAATGCCGGGGTCGCTCCGCTGATAGTAAACCGTGCGACAGAGTCATCAAGCCTGCTGAATACAAGATCCATTCAGACTCTCCTGCCTCTTCTCCCACCCGCCGGGCGGATGCTGTCGTGCGGTACCGGAGTCACATCTTCGATTCTTCCAATACGCATACCTGCACGGGAAAGTGCACGGATAGCGGCCTGGGCTCCTGGTCCCGGAGAGCGCTGCTTTCCGTTTCCGGGTGCACGGACACGAATGTGAAGTCCGGTGATTCCCTTTTCTTTTGCTGCCTGGGCAATGTTGATCGCCATCTGCATTGCTGCATAGGGGGATGACTCATTGCGGGCCTGCTTGACGACCATACCACCGCTGCTCTTGCAGATGGTTTCTGCGCCGGACAGATCGGTGACGGTGATGATCGTGTTGTTAAAGGAGGCAAAGATATGTGCAATGCCCCACTTTTCAGTTGCTTCTGCCATAGTTACGCCCTCACATTCATAATACGCTGGCGTTCACCGTTTGCTGAATCTGCAAGGCCGGAGGTTGCATAGTATGCAATGCCTGCCTCTTCGGAAACGGAAACCATGTAACCGGGCACGGAGACACGCTGGCCGTTGATGGCGATGTGTCCGTGGGTGATCAGCTGGCGTGCCTGTTTCGGGCTGCGTGCAAGACCCTTGCGGTAGACGATGGTCTGGAGGCGGCGCTCAAGGATGTTCTCAACTTTTAAGGTAAGAATATCATCCATTGCGGCGTTTGCACCGACCATGCCGTAGCGCTGAAGGGTGTTGATCAGCTCGTCGCGGCGTGCAACGGTTTTCGGGGTCTCGCCTGCGGCGGACATCATAGCGAGCACTTCACGAGCTCCCCCGCGGTGTTTGCGAAGGACTTCGGTTGCTCTCCAGATCTCACGCTTGTTACGAAGACCATAGGTGATTGCAAGTACTCGCTCGCTCTCGATACGCGACTTTTCGAAGCGGCGTTTCGGTGAGGAGTACTGTTTGGTGTTCTTTCCTGGGTATCCCATTTTATCTCACCTGAGTGTTAGTTTCTCCTCTTGGAAACACCGACAATCTTTCCGAACCGTCCGGTGGACTTGGTGCCCTGACCACGTACCTTCAGGCCGTTCTCATGACGAATGCCGCGATAGCAGCGCATCTTCTTCATGAGGTTGATGTCGTCTTCTTTTGCGAGCGCAAGGTCGCTGCCGTAGAGGTGCTTCGGTTCTCCGGAGTACACATCTACCGGGCGGTTGACCATCCATGCCGGAACTGAGGTCGGGTACGCAAGTACCTGTTCCTCAATACGCGCGACATCTTCGTCTGCAAGAAGACCCATTGTTGCATGGGTGTCGACTCCTGCACGGCGGGAGATGACGAGTGCGGCGTGGAGGCCGATGCCCTTAATTCCGGTCAGCGCAAGCTGTACCGGCTGGGTACCGTCCAGATCATTGTTAATGATCCGCACAAAATATTTCAGTTCTGACTCTTCAACCATGATAGTCGCCTCTCAGTGGAGAGATAAGTCTCATACGTTATGAGCGCTTCGTACTCCTGAACGTCGGGGATTGTTTCACCCCGCAATAAGCGCAGACGGAGGGATTTGAACCCTCGAGTCCCAGGGGGACACAGGTTTAGCAAACCTGCGCCATACCAGGCTTGGCTACGTCTACAGAGAACTCCGCATCTTACACCTGCAGAGACTGCAGGCAGCGCAAAAAACCGCGAACAGTTTCGTGCACTTTCGACACTCGCGATGCTGTACTACACAGGTTTCTGTGCAACACTTCCGGGACATGCCCGATACACCGCTCCACTAAATTGAGTGCTCTAATACATAGGGAGTGGGATGATATAATACTTGTGTCAGGGGCTTTGCACCTTTGTGCATGAGCCTCCCACGGAAAAGCAGAACACACTGAACTTCATGGAAAAACATCACGGAGCAGACGTGAACATCACGGAATTCTAATACAATAGGGCTTACAAGAAGATGAATATCATTGTCTGATATGAAAATCAAATATCGATTCAAGTTACATCGGGGAGCTTGATGCGAAGTATCAATAATATTTCCGTGATGTTTTTTTTCTTCCGTGTGTTCAGTGCTTTCCGTGGGCGACTCAGAAATAATAATAATAATAATAATGCACCATTCAAAAAAATTAGGAGGCAGGAACTGCTGTCACCGTGTTCTGATAAAATCCGGTCATCACATCAGCCACCTCATATGGTTTTTCCACAAAGATCTCATGTGTACAGCCCTTGAACTGAACAAGAGACGCCCCCGGAATTTTTTCCGCAACAACAAAACATCCCTCGACCGGCGTGACATCATCCTCAGTTCCGACAATGACGAGAACATCCAAGGTAACATTTCCCAGCTGATCGGTTACCGGCACAGACTCTTTGATGGCAACAGACTCATAGTAGATTCCCTGCTCAGTTGCAGGATCGGCAATTGCACTCTCCACGACATTCATTAAAGACCGGCAGTACGGCTCATGGGGTGACGGCGTAACGGATGCAAGGACAAGCCGGATGATTGCATCAGGATGCATGACCGCAAACTCAAGACCGATCGTGCTGCCCATTGAGTGGCCGAACACATACATCCTCTCATAGCCAAAGGCCTTGACCAGAGCGGCAGCATCGTTGGTAAGCTGATTCATTGTGTACGGAGTTGACGGATCATTGGATGAGTATCCCATTGCGCGATGATCATACACATAGACATGATAGTCGTCGGCGAGCGAAGAGATGAACGTTGGATCCCACCCGTCCATCGTCATCCGGTATCCCAGAATCATTAACAGAGGATCAGCATTTGATGTACCAAACTCCCGGTACGCGATTGTGACATTGTTTACCTCGACATACTGAACCGGAGTGCTGAGATACCATTCCGTCAGATTGACAGTGGAGACCTCGGTCTCTGTGATCGTCTGGGAAACGATACACCCCGCAGCAAAAACAGACAGAACAAGAAAAGAGAGCAGAAAAACGACAGACAATATTTTTCGCATAGTACAACTAATTTCACGCAATTGCCAGATAAAGATATGGTTTTCCAAGGAACAGAGAGTCGGACCGACATCATCTATATAGTCTCGTCCGCCAAATAGATAATCCACATGAAGCTGAAGATCATCGAGCTCGAGAAGGACAAGGTACGAATGAGTCTCGAAGGAGAAGGACACACATTTATGAATACACTGACCGAAGAGATCCTCACCGATCCGGAAGTCGATGTAGCAAGATATGTGATCGAGTACCAGTTCTCTGACCCGGAACTGTTCGTCACCTTAAAGGAAGGATCCAAAAAAGATCCGATAGCAGTTATCCGCGATGCATGCACCCGCATCTCATCCAGATGCGATGATCTGCTTGGATACCTGAAAAACTGAAGATTACTTTTCTGCCCGAACCCTCAGGTTTATGGGCAAAAACCATACTAATACTTTTTTATCTTATGCTTGATGAGATACGGTATGCAGCGTCCAAAGACACGAAGGTCGCGTATCGTATTGTCGGGTCCGGATCGCCGCTGGTGATCGTGAGCGGACTCGGCGACTCGATGAATGACTGGAAAGAGTCGATCGTGCAGGCGCTCGCTAAAGAGTACTGTGTGATCCTGCCGGACAACCGGGGTATGGGACTGACAAGGATAGGGTCGGTTGCCCCGCAGAAGATGACGATATCCCAGTATGCAGAGGATGTTTTTGCGGTGGTCCAAAAGGAAGGGCTGACTGATGTATACCTCCTTGGCCATTCGATGGGCGGCATGATCGCGCAGGAGTTTGCGCTGTCCCATCCTGACAGAGTGAAAAAGCTGATGCTGTTTGCAACCGATTACGGGCCGGAATCTTCGTACCGCGCCCGTCTGATGAACCGGTGCGTTTTGCCTCTGCAGGCGCTTTCGGTGATTGCACCCTGGCACACGAAAGGGTTTCGGGCAGGCGCGTGCGCTATTGCGTCGTGGGAGGGAACAGCGGAGCGGCTGTGTACAATACAGTGCGAAACCATGCTTCTGTTTGGGGACACGGATTTTCTGATGCATATTGATGTCGGTCACGAGATGCATGCCATGATCGATGCGTCAGTGCTGAAGATTGTTCCCGGCGGAACGCATCGTATGCATGATCTCTATCCAAGAGAGTTTACCAAGACGGTTCAGACATTCTTCGGGGAAACTGCTGAGCAGAAAAAAGAGTAAATTTTTAGAGAATTTTCTGGGTGAATGCAACAGAGCCGGAGATTCTGGTGATTCTGACCTTGACGTTCTGACCTGCTTTGGTTCCTGAGACGTACAGAATGTATTTTCCGATGTGGGCAACACCGTCGCCTTTTTTGCTGATGGATTCGATGTGAACCTCAAGCTCTTTTCCTTCTTCGATTGCGGGACCCTGTACTTCGGTCTTGACTTTGCGTTTTCTGATCGGGCGTTTAGAGCCGCATGCCTCACAGAGAAGCATCTGGACACGGTCGTCTTTGACGAGTTTGGTGTCCGGGCGGCCGCATTCTGAGCAGATGACATAGTCGTTGACATAGGTTTCAACAATTGCGACGAACTGTGACTCTTCGAACTTACCGTTGAAGACGGCACGGCTGCCGTCGATTTTACCGGCGGTTCCGAGTTCGCCAAGGATGAACTTCATGAAGTGTTCCGGATCTCTGTTTAACGAGTCGGCAATATCTGCGAAGTTATCCAGAACGGTGGTCTTGCCCTCAATATAGATCTTGGTTTTGGGCATGACGAAACGTTCGCCCGTGTCTGTCGGCTCAGACATTCCCGAGTACGCCGATTTTAACATATCCTCGTATGACTCGACCATGCAGTATACGTTGGTGCTGAAGACATAAAGTTCTGGTGTCATGAAAGGCTTTGCGGATTTATTTGTGAGTCGCCCACGGAACGCGGCAAAGTACCGATAAAATTTGATTTTGTTCCCGTTTCATGTCATCACCAAAATCATAATAAACATGAAGCCGGTAAATATACCAAATAAGGACGAAGAAAAAATCGATATGGTTCACAAAGGAAACTGCCTAAAAAGATCTGTCTGCAATGAAGTCTGCGGCTGAACGTCCCTGATCCCGACCGGCAGAATTACCGATAACGGCCGGTATCATCCGATGTGTGTGTTGTTTGTGATTGAACAATCTCTCTCGCCTTTTCGCGAGACATCTAAGTTGAGGTGCCTGTGCTTGAGGGGCACCTACCACATGCTTTTATATTTTTTTCAGGCAGGAATTATTGCCCGGCTCATCATTCATGAAAACGGTAACCGCATAAAGCGTGATTCCAAAAAGCGAACTAAATAATTTTTTGAGAGTACACGACGCCACCCTGATACAGGTGTTTTTCCCCGTCCAAAACCAATACTCTGATCATTATGCTGGCAGCAAAAGATGAAGCCTACATCAACTCAATTCTCGGACGCGAACTCACCCCGCTGGAGTCCGCAGCATTTGAAAACCTCTGGAGCGAGCACTGCAGCTACCGCTCCACGAAAAAATTCCTGCGAACACTGCCTACCACAGGAGATGCAGTCATTGTCGGGCCCGGCGACGACGCAGCAATCGTGCAGTTCAGCGACGACACTTTCCTTGCTCTTGCGATGGAATCCCACAACCACCCAAGCTACATCAACCCCTACTCAGGAGCCGCGACCGGCGTCGGCGGAATCGCACGTGACGTATTCTCCATGGGAGCACAGCCGATCGCAATCCTCGCACCCTGGTACTTCGGTAAAATCGAAGAAGAAAAAACACAATGGCTGATGAGGAACGCAACCGCAGGGGCTGCCGACTACGCAAACACCATCAATGTCCCTGCACTTTCCGGCTACCAGATGTTTGACGAGAGCTTCATGGGCAATCCACTCATCAACGTAGTGTGCCTTGGAAAGATGAAAGCAGGCAAATTCATGTTCGGCAAAGCATTCAAGATCGGATCAAAACTTCTGCTTTTTGGTGCGGCAACCGGACGCGACGGCCTAGGCGGCGCAGCATTTGCATCAGGCGACATCGCAAAGAATGCCGGAGACGAAGGCGTGAAAAACACCTGCGTTGACGGAAACCCGGCAGTCGAAGCAGACCTGATCAAAGCAACGCTTGAACTGTTCGAACGCGGACTGATTCTCTCCTGCCGCGATCTCGGAGCCGCAGGACTTGGCGGCGCATCATCAGAGATGTGCGTCAATGTCGGCGCAAGAATATTCGCCGACGCGGTCCCTCTTCGCGACACCAACATGAATGAAGTGGAAATCATGCTCGCCGAGTCGCAGGAACGGATGATCGCAGAAGTCAAGCCGGAAAAAGTTGCTGAAGCCGAAGCGGTCTGCAAAAAATACGGTCTTGCGTATGCAATCGTTGGTGAGACGACCGGCAGTGATCAGTACGTGGTCGAGTTCAACGGAAAAGTTGTCTGCGAACTGCCGATCAAACTGCTGACCGAAGGCGTCGTGGAGAACGATTTTCCCGAAAAACCGTATGACGCAGAAACGCCGTTCACAAAACCCGCGGGAACGATTTCAGAACTTGTCAGAAAAGTTCTGTCGCACCCCGACCTCGCAGACAACAGCATGCATGCAGCCCAGTTCAACTCACAGGCGCAAGGGAGGACCTACTGTGTTACGCCGTTTTACTCGGTGCTCGAGCTTGACGGCATGGGACTCTCGGCGGCATGTGGATGTAATGCCCGCCACACGTATCTCAATCCGTACGCGGGCGCGGCAAATGCGGTGCTCGAGCTTGCCTCGCACATTGTATCGGTTGGCGGTATGCCGCTGTGCGCTCTGGATAATCTAAACTTCGGCTCTCCGGAGAAGCCTGAAGTAATGTGGCAGATATCTGAGTCAACCAAAGGCCTCGGTGATATGTGCCGCGCTCTGGCGATTCCGATTGTTGGAGGAAATGTTTCGCTCTACAATGAGTCGGATGCTTACGGTACCAGTATCAAGCCGGCTCCGGCAGTTGCAATGTTCGGCAAGGGAGATCTGATCGGCTGGGAGTGGCCGGATAACGGCGACATGATTGCAGTTGTCGGTGCAACAAAGGAGGAGCTTGGCGGATCGGTGCTGGACGCAGTGACCGGCTGCGGTGGTGCGGCACCGGCAGTGGGCGATGTGAAGGCGCTGCCGGCCATCCGTGAGCTGGTGGAGAAGGCGCAGGTAAGCGGATGTATGGCGATTACCCGCGGCGGGTTGTTGTATGCGCTGGTAAATCTTGCGGCGCAGGCTGAGGTGCAGCTGAGCGGCGATGCCGTGACGAAGCTGTTCTCAGAAACCTACGGACGGTTCCTGGTGACGTTTTCGGATGAGCATTTCCTGAAAGAAAGCGGTATTCCGTATGAAATCATCGGAAAGATTACCGAGAGCGGAAAGCTGACGATTCGTACCGATACAGAAGTTGTCGTGCTGACCCAGCAGGATCTTTTCACTGCCGGAAGCACGATCACGAAGGCCTGCCGTGCACGGTGAAGAGAAAATATATTTTGGAGATTTGTTACCGCAGGATGCGGCAACAAAATTATCCCATTAAAATCAGCGAATGTCGAAATTATTCGCATATATCAGTAATTTATATTTTTGTTGCCGATGTTGCCGCTAAAACAGTACTGTTACTGTGAGTATCCCTTTACCTAGAAACACAATGTCAATAGATCGGCAACAAAAAATAAAAATCAGCAGTATTCGCAGGAAATAGATAATAACTCCTAAATATGAGTTATTTTTGTTGCCGCATGGTGCGGTAACAGATCGTGGTTCCACCAAAATACAAAAAGAAGTTTTACTCAACTTCCAGTCTCAGGCCGCCGAAGATGCCGGCAGCGAGGTTGTAGATGAAGGCGATGATTGCGCCGACAATGAATCCGACAATCATGCCGATGATGGCGATGATGACGACCGTAATGACGATGATGAGAATTCCTTCACCAAATGATGTGAGCATTGATAATCCCGGAATTGCAGTCATGTTGAAGATGGCAATGAGTGCCGAGATGATGCCGGCAATAATGGAGATGACCAGGTAGATTGCCGCACTCAGTTTGGCGGCAGACCAGACGTCGATGTGCTTTACCTCTTTTGTTTCCATAATACAGAAAAATGCTTTCTGCTACTACATATATTTACGGTTTGGCTGAGTGATGATCCGAAACGCGAATCGCATGCCTCCCACACGCCGTTCCGTCGTGTTCAACTCCTCCTTTCAGGAGTCGTTTCGGCCTGCTCACCGCTTCGCGGAAGAACGCGAATAGCGCGAATAAAAAAAATCGCCAATGGCGATTTTTAAGAAGTTATCATAATTATTTTTTTGGACATATCTATCCATTGAGAAATACAGATAATTTTTTCATTCGCGCTATTCGCGTTGCAAAAATGTATTTTGATTTCTGCCTTCACCAAATCCTCCAGCACCGCCGCCGCCCATCGATCCCATATCATTCATATTGAGATTGGACGCATCGATCAGCGCAGAAGGATTCTCAGTCTGCCCGGCATCAGTGGACGGAATGCTCCCGTCCAGCTGACCAGCGATGCTTTCGGCGCGGAGCTCGCCAAACAGCTTCAGCGACTCAACTGCCTTCTGATACTCTGCGTAACTGTAGAAAGCGGTCGGGTCTGCTTCCACCGAAGGAGCAATGAGCTCGTTGAGCGAATCAATCTTTGCCGCGAAATAGCCGCTCGCAAAGTAGCCGTCCACAATCTCCTGAAGATACTGGTGATACCGCTCCTTATACTCAGGCACTTCGAGAAGCTTTCCAATCAAAGGCCGGTCCTCCAGAGACACACCGGTAACCGGCGTGTCAATCGGGAAATTCACCGAACTCGTCGCGCTGCCTGACTGGAACGCACCAAACGCCAGATTGAAGTCCCACGGCAGAATCGAAATCTGCCCTTTGCCATCCTCATAGAGATAGTAGTTGTGCTTCAGACTGCTCACATAACTGTCAAGATTTACCAGAGCAGTGTTTGCCGCAAAGTAGCGGAGAACCTCATCCACATCAACATACGTCTCCAGATCAGTTCCTTCATTCAGATGCTTCAGGGCGGTTACCACCCGCTGCTTGTCGGCCTTTTTGGTCTTGCTCAGGACCGTATTGTTGAAGATATGCGCATAGCTCTCAATACTGTCATCAGTATAGATCAGATCCGCACCTCCGCCGCTGCCGCCGAACCCTCCCATCCCGCCGGGAACCATATTTCCATTTCGTTCCGAGAAGTCGAAAGTGGTGTTGGCATTGGCGTTGCCATTACCATTTTGCTGCTTTGTGGTGGGCATCATGGCAGAAGGATCAAAGTTTCCCATCTCCATACCTGCCGGAATGTCTCCCATTCCGCCGAAGTTCTCCATACCCTCAGGACGTTCGCCGCCCCCGCCAAACCCTCCGCCTCCGGCATTATCCATGCTTTCCGGCTTGTAGAGATTACCGTAGTTTACGCCGAAAACACGGGAGGCGAAGTCGTCTTCGACTGACTCGATCATCACGTACAGACCAAACGGCTCGCCATTGATCGAAATGTTCGCATAGGTCACCAGAGGAGTTGGCACACCCATGTACTCCATCAGATCATAGGAGAGATACTCCTTCATGTAGGTAGCATCCTGATAGACATTGTTCACCACAAACTCGGAAAGTCCGGCAAAACTTTGATCATTCACATACTCATCGGCCTTCAGCTTGAAACTGTACCGGTCCGAGTCGCTGGACGCAACCTGTGAAAGACTGGTCAGCCCCTTGGTCCGTATACCAACCGAAGGATACGTGACTCCGTTGATCACAATGTCGCAGCGGTGATACTCTTCTGCGAGAGGATTTTCCAGAATGTCATTCCACAGGGCATCGCTGATCACAATATTGATCTCGGTTATCGCATCCTCGTCAAACATGGATGCATACGTGACGATGCGTTCCTTCTCGGTGATGCCGAGAAGGCCAGGAGCAAACATCAGTACCGCAATAAGAGCCGCAGCTGCGACCACGCAGACTATGGTGATGAGGTTGATGTACTTTGCATCGATCATGATTTTACGTGAGATACTCTCCGTTGTACGTGACAAGAACGGCGCTTGAGACTCCGGGAAGCGTTGCGATGCGGTTGATGAACTCGCTGGTCTCGCCTGCGAGTCTGACCTCAACGGTCAGCTCGACCGAGCCGGTCCGAACGGTTTTGGACCTGAGGACGAGTTTCTTCACGCTGAGCGAGAGGATGTCCATGATCTTCTTCTCGGTTGCATCTCCATCACAGTCGACAACCAGAATGAATGGCTGGTCGCGGGATTTTTTGCGGGAGAAGACGAGCAAAAAGACACCGATCGCAATCGAACCGAAGAAGGCAAGCGGGATGAGGCCTGCACCGAGAACGATTCCGGCAGAAATTGCCCAGAACAAGTAGGTGATGTCCATGGGATCTTTGACTGCGGACCGGAACCGAACAATCGAGAGTGCACCAACCATTCCGAGAGACAGGATGATGTTGGAGCCGATAGCGATGATGATCATGGTGGTGATGAGGGCCATGGCAATGAGGGATATGCCAAAGCCTGATGAGTACATGACTCCGCTGTAGGTTTGTTTGTAGACGAAGAAAATGAAAAGACCGAGTACGAAGGCAAGGCCCATGGCTATGATCATGTCCGTGAGCGAGAATGAGGTCACGGTGGTCAGGAGGTTTGAGGAGAGGATGTCGTTAAAGGTCAGCTGTTCTGCCACAATTCTCGCCTCCAGGTAATTGGTATGATGTGTATAATGTCATGATGAGTATCCTGTAATTATCCAAACATCCGAGCGACGGCGTATTTGGAGAAGGCTGTTGCTTTTCTGTTTTCGACCTGAATCATGTTTCTGATGATGTCAGGGAGATAGTTGTCGTATTTTACTTCGAGGATGATGACTGAGACGCCATAGGTTGAGATGGTCGGCATTGCCGGGTCGAAGAGGTCGGTTGTTCTGATGCCGGTGGTAATGTTGGAGTCAAGGGTGACTCTGACATTTCCGGGCCCATAGGTGAAGGGTTCGCGGGTGTAGTCGACGAGAGTTTTTGGCCGGAGTTGTTCGTACCGCATTTTTGCGTAGAGTTCGGTGAGAAGAGCGTGTCCGGCATTTTTCATCCAGTCGGTGTCTCCGACAAGCAGTTTTTCACACTGGTCGCGGGTGACGGGGGCTGATATTTTGCAGGTGAGTGCGTTTACTTTGGTCTTTTTTTCGAGGCGAACGAATGAGTCGTCGTTGTTGTAAAGTCTGATGCGAAATTTCTCGCGATTGTTGATGCCGTAGAGTTTTTCGTAGAGGGCTTTGTCGCCCGGGGTGTCAAAGTAGAGGCTGCGGATTTTGTAGGTTCCGTTTTCATCTGCATGTTCGTCACTGCCTGCGATGGTTGACATCCGCTGACGGATGGTGAGATAGTCTGCGTGGTTGATGTAATATTTGAGTTCGTGTCTGAATTTTTGTTCTTTCAAGTTGTCTACCACTCCTGAGTACGATCCCCAAACACAAGCAGGAGATTCGTTATGATAGTGTTTGTTGTAAAGATATATTAACATAATGGAGTTAAGAGATTACATTATGATCAGGTACTGTGACAATGTATAGAGTTGGTGTTGGGAAAAAATCTCGATGGATTTTATCCCGGTTACTTCAAACAAAACCGTATACAAAAATTCCGATAAATAAAAATCATTTTTTCGCTTGAAAAATTTCTGTTCACGGCATCAGATGTTTTCCGGATTTTTTGATCAAAGCATACTATGGAAATACGTTGATTAGGAAGCACGCACTATAACATATTATTTTGTCAGGGGGAATGATGCGAGGCAAAGGAAACAGCGGAGTATCACCGGTGATTGGTATGATCCTCATTGTTGCAATTACGGTTGTGATGGCCGCGGTTGTCGGAGTGACGGTTTTGGGATTTGGTGATGCGGTCAGCGGAGGAAAGACTATCGGAGTGGTGCCGCATACTACCGGAGATGATACGAAGCCGCTGCAGTTGACGTTCTGGGGAGAGGATCTTGTGAAGATGAAAGGGGTTCAGGTGGCTGTTGCAACTGCTGGCGGAGTACGGATTGGTACTCCTGTGAATAACCTGACAGTATTTTCTGACGGGGTGCCGGTACTGATTGAGTTTGAAGAGGGATTTGATGAGGGCTATTATCCGATGGTGATCACGGCGACGTTTGATGATAAGACGGAGCAGGTGATCTATACTGGAAAGATGCGGGTTGGGGCGAAATGGAAGACTCCACAGGAAGTCAGTGATCGGGCACGTATAGCAATAAGTTGTGATGTGATGAACTACAGACTCAATATCACGGATAAAAGCACGTATGTGGAAGAATACCCGGTAAAAAAATGGACATTGGACTATGATGACGGAACACCTATTAAAGAATATTCTCCGTTAGAATATCCGAAGGATACAAAACTATTTTTGCATGACTATCCCAAATTAAATGCTATTCTTTCTGAAAAATCCTATAATGTGACATTTACTGTTTACTATGAAGATGATAAATGTACCTCTGTAACTGAAGAAGTCACTACGTATCTTTCCATAGAGGATGAGGGTATTAGAAAATACCTGAAAGTTTTCAAATTTCAAACGAAATATCTATTGAAGGATGGGGAGGATCCGGAGAATAACATGGACACTTTTATGGATCTGCGTTTTGTCAACACAGTTACAATCTGGAGAGAAAGTCTACCGAAACAAGGCGTTCAGGTAACCATCGCTCGTAATATAGATACTAGGTACAATTATTGGATGGATGTTGATGGATGGTATTTCTATGATGATGAAGATAAAGATAAAGAAAATCCAACTGACTCACCCACAGGAATAACCGTTCTCGCAAATGCAAAACCAGGTGATGTACGCTCAATTACCGTGGCACCATACAATAACACCGCTGGGATACTAATGACTCACACGGTGACAATTACCATACGATAACATCTTAGGATCAAAATAAAAAAATGATGGGGGAAGTACGTTAAAATTTCCCGCCGAACAGTTCCCATGACTTTTCCAGCGCATCAAGCGCCGGCAGCTTCTTGCCGGTCAAAAACTCGATGCATGCCCCTCCGCCCGTAGACAGATGCGAGTACTGCGGCTCAAGTCCGAGCTGCTCAATAACCGCCGCCGTATGACCTCCGCCGCAGACCGAGAAGTCTGACTTTGCCGCTGCATGGAGAAGTTCATACGTACCAGTAGCAAAATCCCGCTCCTCAAACATTCCTGCTGGACCATTAAACACAATCGTTCCCGAGTTGCAGAGAAGCTCGGAAAAAATTCCGATAGACTCACTGCCCATATCAAGAATCGGGCAGTCAGCCGGAGTTGCCTCAACCGGATACTCACGGCGTCCGCCGTTCTCCTTCACCGCAACAAACTCAGGCAGAACAACCTTATCACCATAAGCATCAAGAATCTTTTTCGCCTTCGCAACCTCATCCTCATATCCGAGAATTTTGATCAGATTCGTTGACGGCGCACCGATATCAATCCCCTTCGCAAGATAAAACACATTCGCGACAACGCCGATGATCGCAATTTTGTCTGCCGTACCATTTGCAAGAACATGGCCTGCAACAGCAATCGAGTCATCCACTTTTGTTCCGCCGAGAACAAACGTCACCGGTTTTGGTGCTGAAGTAAAAACGCGGGACAGATTCTTTACTTCCTTCTCCATCAGAAGACCTGCGACCGTCTTCATCGCAAACGGCAGGCCAGTGATCGTTGGTTGTGAGCGGTGCGCAGTACCGAACGCATCGTTCACAAAGATGTCAGCCATCGAAGAAAGTTTTCTGACAAGATGCGTGTACCGCGAGTCCTCCGGCTTCATCGTCAGATTCTCCTCAGCGCTAAACCTGACATTCTCCAGAAGAATCACATCGCCCGGATGCGACTTACGGACCGCCTCTTTAGCGCACCTGCCGATAATATCATCAACATACGTCACCGGCATATCCAAAAGTCGCTCAAGCCGCTCGGCATGCGCTTCGAGCGTTGTGAAGTCTTTTTTGCCCGGCCTGCTCTGATGGGCAAGCACTACAACTTTGGACTCCTCCAGAGCCTGAATGGTTGGGACATGCTCGCGGAACCGTTTGTCGTCAAGAATTGTATTCGATGAAGGATCGATCGGCGAGTTCAGATCCACGCGAACCATTACGGTTTTTCCGCGGGTTTCCACATCAGCAAGCGTACCAAATTTCATGGAAAAATCACTCCTCCCTATCTGAGATAATCATAGAATCGTAATCACTCGTAGTTACAACGTTTCGCTATGAGAGTATTAAATCCATCGAAGACTCTCTCATAGATTCATTTATTTTATAGTACAGCAGTTTGGGTAAAATAGTGAAGAGGGAAAAATTATGGGTGGGGAAAATTGTTTGTGATTACTTCGTGTAAAAATTCACGAGGTGTCTGCCGAAATTTGAGGGAGGAATCCTCCGGAGGCAATGTTGTTTATGAAAATGATATGAGGCTTTGCTATAGATGAATGATGGTTAAATGTTGGAGTGGGTAAAGGATTTTGGCATCGAAAAAAAGTGGGTGAATGGGATTTAAAAACAGGAGTATTTTTCATATGAAATCAATGAATGAGTCTAATGACAACTGTTTTTTGAGCATATTTTATGATGCCATTCTTCGAACCTTCTCTATAGATTGTTACGTAACATAGGTCCCCTTGTATCAAATAATTGTTCGGTATTTTCAGTATTACATCATGCAGACCTTGTGTATCCGGTATTGCAGGAGGAGAATAAATTAGTTCGTATGTATCGTTCACAAGGGAATACACATTTACGGTAATGGTGGTATTCTGAGTATGACCCTCACCATATTCCGGACTTACTATAATCCAGATATCTTCATCCTTATTCGTGACATTGTAATCATAACTATCCACGAGGACCCCATTTATAATCAATTGTTTCTCATCAAATTTAATTCCCTTATTATCGTTGTTCTTCTGGATTTGAATTAAATCTTCAAAAATTCCTGGATTTATGTCAAGTGGAATTTCCGGCATTTCTGGCCCGGTCGGTACTACCGGCACGACCGTTTCTATCCACTCATCCGGCACCATATCCCCGATCGGCATCACCATCGCGTTCGCTCCCATGTACAGCAGTGCCGGATGGTTTCTGCTGTCAGGCCCCACAATCGACAATTCACTCAGTTTTCCACTGATGATCCGGATCTTATCCCCTGTCTCCCAGACATTCAGCTCGAAACTTTTATCGTCATCACCCTCAAACTTTAAGATAGTACCCCCGCCTTTTATCAGCTCAATATTCTTGACTTCGATCGGTTTTTTTGTCGAAGTATCATAAAAAACCAGATTTCTTAGAGGCAGTGCATCTCCTCCCGCATGGTACAAACACACTCCGTCTGCGGATACCTGAAACCGCACATCTGGCGGTGTTCCCGACACATTCTCCATCGTCGCAAGCATAGTCAGGCCGATGATAGCTGAAGCTATCACTACAAGGCCAATCAAAACCACGACTGCAATGACCGGAGAGATACCGTTATCAGTTCTCATAAAGAACCATCATCTCCTGGATCATACGAGGGACGAAGTAGAGATTACCACATCCCCTTAAGGAAGGATATGCCAATAGGCACTATTAATACATTACCCACAATATTTTTCAAAGATCATACTATCGAAAAATCAATTCCCCGCCGACGATTTCACTTATCAGTGTGAATCAAACAGAGAGCATAATTTTTTCGAGAATTTTTTCGGTAGAAAAAAAAAATTATTTTCTTTTTTTTATCGGAAAATATGCGCGCCACAAATCTCAGAAGTGACCTATATTCAATCAAGAATAATTTTCCAACAAGACATCACAGTACGTTTTTTTGAAAAAAAAGACGCACAAAAAAGTTATCTCAAAAAATATGAACTTCGGCGCAGATGTGCCGCACTGGATAAATATTACAAATATTTAAAACAGATTAATGTAAGTAAAAGGCATCTGAAAAATGACATACAAATCCATAGCAATCATTAATCTCCTAATAGTCCTCCTGATATTCACCGCAGGATGTACCACTGTGCCGCCTCAGAATACCTCCGTGGAAAATGAAACACCAGAGTTTTCGAGCCTGTTCACCCCGGGTATCTACGACAAGGGCTCTTACCGCATGCCTCCGGGAGTTGAGGGTCAGATTATTTTTCCGGTGGAGTGGAGATTTGATCTTGAGAACAGTACAGGATTTGCCAAAGTGGAGCGGCGAAATGCAACAGAGAGCCGAGTCCCTGTATTCGTGGCAAACCCGGGCGAGACCGGCCTCATCTCATTGAAAATTACGGCACCAGCCGGGAAGGACATCCAGGTCCACCTTGATCCTGACACTGATGTCCCGGACGGAATGTCGGTTCGACTGCAGCAGGATACCGTGAACGTGTCCGCAGGAGAGACGGTGTTTGTTTTTCTTGAGATGAACGTGAACACGAATGCGACCAACTCTGATGCGGTGTCTCTTGTTCTGCTTTCAACTGAAGACGGATGGAAACTGGGGAACTGGTGTCAGATGCTCACAAGTACTGATCCCCAGATCCCTCAACTGTGACGCGAGGGGAAATACTATAATTTCTTAATCCCAATATACATCTTAATTGGGAGAGCAGCAGAATGGAAGTGTATCACAGCATCAAAGATGATGTTCTTGTAAAACTCAAGCGTGAGCTCTCCTTCCTCTCGGAAAAATATGGTGTTGCAACGATTGGAATCTTCGGCTCCGTATCCCGGGGAGAGGATACCCAAGAGTCTGACATAGATGTTCTGGTAACATTTCAACCGGGAAAAAAGAACATCAGAAACTACATGGGGCTCGCAGATTTTCTTGAAGAACTCTTCGGGCGAAAAGTGGATCTCCTCACCGAGGCAGGCATCAGCCCCTATATCAAACCAAATATCGAAGGGGAACTGATCATATGCAAAGCGACCTGACTAACCTCCATCACATCAAAAAGGAAACAACCTACCTCTGCCACATCCTTACAACCTACTCGCATGAAATGTTCATGCAGGATGAAATGTGTCAGAGGGCAGTGGTCAGATCGCTTGAGATCATCGGCGAAGCAGTAAAAAATCTCACGCAAGAGTTCACCTCACTGCATCATGAAATTCCCTGGAAACTTATTGCAGGAACACGGGACAAACTGATTCATGGATACTTTGACGTGGACTATGATCTCATCTGGGACACAGTAGTGCAGGACATCCCGTCACTTCACAAATCGATCAGCCAATTCATCTCTGATCAAAACACGTAACCAAAAATATTTTCAAAAAAAATTTTTCAAAAAGACAATCGAAAAAATAAAAATTATTTTTCCGACTTGCCCTTCACTCTCTTCATACGGAACAGCTCTTCGCGTTCCATCTCATCGAGACGCATCTTGATAAAGTTCCGTGCCTCGATCAGCTCCGGAATCACCTTGAACTCCAGTGCATTCACACGGCGCTTTGTTCCTTCAATCTCATCAAGAAGACGCTTCATCGTCGTCTCAAGTTCTGCGGAGAGAATAATCGTCTCCACTAAATCCTCGAATGCTTCAGCCGCCTCATCGATCGCGGACGAAGTTCCCAGAACTCCGTACCCGCGCTCAGTCAGCGTCTTCTTCACACTCCTTGACTCGATCTTCGGCACAACAACACCCATGATGTTCTTGCTCTTGAGATCAATCTGCGGGCTCTCGGATGCCGAGAATGCCGCAGCCTTCACTCCGATACTTCCCTCCACAGTTTCTGCGATTGCAATCATTTCCTGTGCACGGGCGTACTTCACAGCAAGATCATTGCGGAGATCCTTTGCCTCCGCAAGCACCTTGAAGAACTCAAGGATCAGTCCATCGCGCTTCATCTTCAGAAGCTTATATCCGCGTTCCGATAACTTGATCCTCCTTTTCAGATTGATCAGTTCGGATCTGGTCGGCTTCACATTCAGCGCCATGGCAAATCACTTCCGGTAATTCGGGTGGTAGGTCTTAATCAGATCACGGTCGATACGCTTCTCAAGCTCGCTCTCCGGCAGCTGAACAAACATGTTCCAGCCGACATCAAGCGTCTGAGCAATCGTACGGTCCTCATCGGAACCCTGACGGACGAACTTGTTCTCGAATGCATCTGCAAACTCAAGGAACTTCTGGTCACGCTCGGAAAGTGCATCCTTACCAACGATAGCCACAAGGCCGCGGAGGTCGACGCCTTCTGCGTAACCCGAGTACATCATATCAGAGACCTTCTTGTGATCGTCACGGGTAAGACCCTTGCCGATACCAAGGTTCATCAGACGGGACAGGGACGGCAGCACGTTGATTGGCGGGTAGATACCCTTACGGTGCAGCTCCGGAGAGATAACGATCTGACCTTCCGTAATGTATCCGGTAAGATCCGGAATCGGGTGGGTAATATCGTCACCAGGCATCGTCAGAATCGGAATCTGCGTAACAGATCCCTTCAGACCCTTAATGATACCTGCACGCTCGTAGATGGATGCCAGGTCCGTGTACATGTAACCCGGATAACCACGACGGCCCGGTACTTCTTCACGGGCAGCACCAATCTGACGGAGTGCCTCACAATAGTTGGTCATATCGGTCAGGATAACCAGCACATGGTATCCAAGCTCGTATGCCAGATACTCTGCAGTGGTCAGTGCAAGACGCGGGGTAACCGTGCGTTCGACTGCCGGATCATCTGCAAGGTTCAGGAACACCACTGCACGTTCAAGTGCACCGGTTCTCTCGAAGTCTGCCATGAAGTAGTTTGCTTCTTCACGGGTGATACCCATTGCAGCAAACACGACTGCGAACTCTTCGGTCGATCCCGGAACTTTTGCCTGACGGGCAATCTGCAGTGCAATCTCGTTGTGCGGGAGACCAGCGGAGGAGAAGATCGGAAGCTTCTGACCACGGACAAGAGTGTTGGTTCCGTCAATGGTAGAGATACCGGTCTGGATGAAATCTCTGGGTGAACCGCGTGCATATGGGTTGATTGCAGCACCGTTGATGTCAAGGCGTTTGTCGGGGACAATGTCAGGTCCGCCGTCGATCGGTTTTCCTCCGCCGGAGAGAATACGTCCGAGCATGGTCTTGGAGACCGGCATCTTGAACGTCTCACCGAGGAAGCGAACGCCGGTGTCGCGGCCGAGACCAGTCGTGGTCTCAAAACACTGGACAACGACGAGATCTTCGGAGGTATCAAGAACCTGTCCGCGTTTCATTGTTCCATCGGGCAGAACAAGACTGACCTGCTCTTCATAACTTACCGGTTCGGTCTTCTGAACGAAGAGCAGAGGTCCGGCAACTTTGGAGACTGTCTTATATTCCTTCATTTTATGCCCTCAGTACTTTGAATTCAGCGTCCATCTCAGAGTAGATCTTGGCAAGAACAGGCTTGTAGTCCTTGGTGAACTTGATCTGCGGCATCTCGTTCTTTGCCTTGATGGAAAGAATCTGGGACGGCGGAACTCCTGCTGCCTGTGCGGCGTATGCAAGGTCTGCAAAGCCTTTGATCATCTTGAACATGTCAAGCTGTTTCTCCAGACTGCAGTAGGTGTCGACCGGGTCGAAACCGTTCTGCTGCAGGAACAGTTCACGGATCATACGTGCAACTTCGATCGTGATCTGCTCGGCTTCCGGCAGTGCGTCGGAACCGACCAGCTGAACGATCTCCTGAAGTTCAGCTTCCTTCTGCAGGACTTCCATGAACCAGCTGCGAAGCTTGTTCCACTCTGGCGAGACTTTCTCGTCATAGTAATCATTCAGCTGAGCCATGTACAGTGAGTAGGACTGCAGCCAGTTGATTGCCGGGAAGTGGCGTCTGCGGGAAAGGTTTGCATCCAGTGCCCAGAAGACTTTCACGATACGGAGCGTGTTCTGCGTAACCGGTTCGGAGAAGTCACCACCGGCAGGGGAAACTGCACCGATAACGGAAACAGAGCCGCTGCCGCCTGCGAGAGGCTGGACAAGTCCTGCACGCTCGTAGAACTCGGAGAGTCTGGAGGACAGGTATGCGGGATAACCTTCTTCACCGGGCATCTCTTCAAGACGGGAACAGATTTCACGCATTGCTTCTGCCCACCGGGAGGTGGAGTCTGCCATGAGTGCAACGTCGTAGCCCATGTCACGGAAGTACTCTGCAAGAGTAATACCGGTGTACACAGATGCTTCACGGGCTGCCACAGGCATGTTGGAAGTGTTTGCGATGAGAATTGTTCTCTCCATCAGAGAGTTTCCGGTCTTCGGGTCAGTAAGTTCCGGGAACTCGGTAAGAACTTCAGTCATTTCATTGCCGCGTTCTCCGCAGCCGATGTAGACCACGATCTCTGCATCAGACCACTTTGCCAGCTGCTGCTGGGTAACGGTCTTTCCGGATCCGAACGGTCCCGGAATTGCTGCAGTTCCTCCTTTTGCGATCGGGAAGAGACCATCAAGGATTCTCTGACCGGTCAGCAGCGGAATGTTCGGGGTGTGCTTCTCCACGTACGGACGCGGAAGACGAACCGGCCAGCGCTGCATCATAGGGAATGCTTCGCCTGAGTCAAGTTCGATGATGATGTCGTCAACCGTGAAGTTACCGGACTTGATGGTCTTGACAACGCCGCCTTTTGCGTTCGGCGGGATCATGACCTTGTGTACGATACTGCGGGTTTCCTGCACTTCACCGATGACCTGTCCGGGTTTTACGGTTGCGCCTGCACTTACGACCGGCTTGAAATCCCACTTTTTCTCGTGGTCAAGTCCCGGTGCGGTAACTCCGCGTGCAATGAAGTTGCCCATCTTTTCGATGAGGACTTCAAGCGGACGCTGGATACCGTCGTAGATACTGGTCAGCAGTCCCGGACCCAGCTCGACTGCGAGCGAAAGTCCGGTGTTTATGACGGGTTCTCCCGGGCGGATGCCCGTGGTGGATTCATAGACCTGAATGACGATATCATCGCCATCGATCTTAATGACCTCACCCATCAGCTCCTCATTGCCGACCTTGACCACATCGTACATGTGGGCGTCAAGGTCGACTGCAGTGACCACAGGTCCTGCAATGCGTTTGAGTATTCCTGGCTTATTACTTACTTCCACAAATCAACACCCACCGAACGCTTAATACGCTCTCTCAGGGAGAGACCTGCCTCCTGCCCGCCAATGGTTACAATGGTGGGTTTGACGGAGTTTTCAATGACTACCTGCAGACGACGCGGGATCTGCTCAAGGTCTGCGCTCTGAAGAACGAGAATGCCAACTTCGGGATCGTTCAAGACACGGGTGATGGTCTCGGTCAGTTTGTCCGGAGTTTCTGCAGAGTACGTTTTGCGTACTCCTGCAAGTTGGAATCCGATAACGAACTCCTTGTTTCCAATAACTGCGATTTCCATTACATCACCAGATACTTTTCCAGAACCTCGGATGCTAAGCCTGCTTCTTTGCCGCGGGCGAGTGCACGGAGGTTGGCAACTTCATACTTCTTTCGTTCGAGGTACACCAGAAGCGGAGAGATCGAGAACGGGTTGCGCTTTGAGACATTGTCCATCTGATTCAGCTGGGCTGTGATCAGCATGCCTTCAATTGCATAGATCGGTTTCTTCTCTCTCAGTGATTCGAGTGCCTCGATGAGAACGGGCGACTTGACTTTCTTTTTGAGTGTGTCGACAACCTCGTCTAGACCGGCAACCGAGCAGAGACGCTCGAGTTCCTCGGCATGGTACGACCCTCCCTCAACCCAGATATCCGAAGTATTTACATCAGGTTTGCCCTGAGCCCGGATACGGAAGAGATTGGTGATGTTTTTGATGTCGATCTCAAACACGACGTACTTGAAGAACGGTAATCCGCCTTTCATGCCGCCGCGTGCTGCTTTGATCAGCGTCGCATAGTAGTACTTGTAGAGTTCGTTCTCGAGTTTTCCAAACGAATGGGTCTCAAGTGCTTCGGAAAGTCCTGCGGAAAGAATTGCTGCCATCTGCTTCTGCGGCAGAGTTTCAATAATTCTTTCAACTGACGATTCCGTAAGCAGGCGATCAAGCACGGCAGCGTCAAGCTCGCCGGCCGGTACAAGTACTGCCCGGATCTTTCCTTCGGAAAGACCCTGGACTTTTCCACGAAGGATAGTCAAAATGTTTTGAATATCCCATTTGTGCAGGTAATCACGGGTAAATCCTTTCATCTCGCCCGGAGCAAGAGCGATAATACGCTGATACTCCTTTGCAAGGTTCCAGGACAGGGCGTTTTCAATGAGATCCACACCACCAAATGATGCGGAGAGTTCATCGACTTCGCGTTTGTACTCCATCTCCTCGATTGTTCTGGTGAACTCGGGGAGGCCCATGTTCAACATGCGGAGATACTCTTCTCGCTGGATGAGCTTCGCTTTGCGCACCCGCATACGGGTTGAAACATAGATATATGGAGCCGGACCGCTCATTACCTCAGTCATTATTTACCTCATCCAAACAAGATCTCCGATGCGTCCTTGAGACTTGACTCCCATACCTCAGCCATAAAGGTCTGATACGAGAGGTCAAGCGTTAACTGGCCATCGGCACTCTGTACTACGACACCGCCGTCGATGTCGGTGATTCCTCCAAACGTAAATCCGGAAAGGGTTTTCAGCTCTGACAGTGCTGCTTTTACCGCAGCTTCGTCACGTTCGTTTGCAAGTACGACACCTTCTTTGATCTGCTTTACAGCTTCTTTGAGAAGGGAGCGTACGGCTTTTGCGTGAACGTCTGCCGGAAGGTTTGCGATTTCGCCGGATGCTTCACTGTAGACTTTGTCGAGCAGCTCCTTTTGTGCATTGAGCTGGTCGCGTTTTACGACCAGATTTGCCGCAGCGACCTCACGGATCATAATGCGGTCAGACTGAAGGACAGCGTCTGCTTCTGCAGCGAGACGGATTTCCTCTGCACGTTTGGTTGCGTCTGCAACAATAGTCTTTGCTTCAGCTTCAGCTTCGGATTTAATCCGGGCTGCCTCGCGGGTACCCTTTGCCTTGATTTCGTCAACTACAACCTCAAGTCCCATGATTTGCAAGTCTCCGCTTAGAAGAGCAGCAGCAGTGCAATCACAAGACCGAAGATGACGATGGTTTCCGGAAGCACAGTGAAGAGAAGTGCGAGACCGAACATGTCGCGGTCTTCTGCGGTTGCTCCGACTGCGGCTGCTCCGATACCCATTTCACCGAGACCGGTTCCGACACCGGCGAGACCTACTGCGAGACCTGCACCGATTGCTTTGTATCCGACTGCCATTGCCTGTGCTGCTTCAACTGTCATAGTTTCAATTGCCATAGTTTTTACTCCTCTGAGAATTTGCGTTTAAGTCCAAACGGATTGTACTTGATACCTCCACCAACGTAGAATTTGGTGAAGAATTCAACGTAGTGAAGACGAATCGAGTGGAGACCTCCACCAAGGAGACCGAGACCTACGTTGAGGGCGTGACCGCATATGAATATGAGGACACCAACAATAATCATTATTACACCGACTGCATCGAGGTTTGCAAGAGCCGGGTCAATGAACATACCAAAGGAAAGGTAGTTGACGACCATTGCGATTGCAACCGACGACAGACCAACTGCGGCGATACGGCAGAAGGAAAGTACGTGCGAGATGATTGTCGGGATTTCCATTAAGTCGAGCACATTTTCCTGTGCAAGGAATATGCATCCGAGTACGAGCAGAATAAGTCCGGCAAGTGCGCTCACGGTAAGGCCGGGGACGATCACTGGGGAGTTCGTAAAGTCAGGCATCATGCCCGAGATTCCAAACATCTGTTCGATCGAGAAGAACGACCAGACGAGGATTAAAAGACCCCAGAGGATAGCGATCCATCCAAACTGTCCGATGATTGCTTTTGTTCGGTGTTTTCCTGCATGGTCCATTCTATAGTGGTTAATCATTCCGAAGATACGGCCGACGGTGATGTAGATGATACCAAACCATACGGACATAATCAGCAGAGGGATTGCGTCAGGGCCGGTTGCGTGAGCGGCGTCGGCTCCGATCGCCAGATGGCGCTGGAACATGACGGCATGCCACGGCAGGGCATATCCTAAGCATTCACTATAGAGTATTCCGAAGAATATTGTTGAGATACTTGCTCCGACGAGAATTTTGATAAGGTTTTTACCGCCTTCTCCTTTGAACATTGCCATCTTTCGAACGAGCAGTGCAAGGATTAAAAAGATGATACCGTATCCCACATCACCAACGATGAGACCGAAGAAGATCGGAAACATGATGGCGAGAATTAAGGTCGGGTCAATTTCATTGTATCTTGGACGTGCATAGACGTCCATGAAAAGTTCAGTGGGCTTTGCGAACGATGGGTTGTTATACTCCACCGGTATTGCGGTTGCATCGACGTCACCGTCGTCAACCGTTACGTATACGCTGCCGCCGGTTGCCTGGGTTAAGCCTGCGGTGATCGGTTCGATGTGATCAGCGGGGACCCATCCGTCGATGACGAATGCTTCCTCAGTGGTCGCAAACCGCAACGGGGCTTCGGCACGTTCCACATCACCGGACAGTACTTCGTCGCATGCGGCGAGTAAGTCGGCGTATTTTGCTTTGAGCTCGGAAATTTTTCCGTTTGCTTCGGTGAACGCGGCTTTTGCCTGGGTCTGGTCGGCAGTGTACTTGTCAACTGCGGCCTGGACGCTTCCGGTTTCGTTTGGTATGGTAACGGACTGGAAGTCTGCGTCGGAAAGTGTGCGTTCGACCTCTACAACATGCTGCTTTTCGACGAATACGACGATGAAGTTTCCATCTTTGCGTGCCGCATAGTATTTTTCATGCGGGACGTCGATGGTAACATCATTTCCGATTGTGCCGGCGATTGCAGTGATGCTGTCGTAACCGCGGTAGAGATCCATCTCAAGCGGTACGAGTGCAAAAGGTCTGAGTTCTGCTATGCGCTGTTCGCATTCCCGAATACGTGACTCTGCGGTCGATCGTTTTACCGTGAGATCGTTTACTTCTGCTTCGATTGCAGGAAGTTCACGCTCAATTGCTTGTCGGATCGATTCTACAGGACGTTTGGGAACGTCGAAAAGCGTTTCGGGGCTTGTCTGAAAGACGTTCTCGAGAGAACGAATTTTCAGCAGGTTGGTGGAAAGGTCGCCGGCCCCCTCAAGAGGGGTGCCTATGCGTACACCTTCGTAACCTTCCTTCCCCTGATCTACAAAATCGGTTATGTGGAAGACTCGGTGACGGTATAGTTCAGTCACAACTGACGTCATCTGCCCTTTTGGCGCTGCAATGAGCAGATGCGTCATCGATTTAGGCTGAAACATGCAGTTTCTCCTTAAACCGTTCTACAAACAACGAGGATGCCTGCGGGAGTTTTTTACTTCCGGCGGCAATCGTGGTTTCGGCATCTGTTTTGCCCTGTTCCACGATTGCGGCATGCTTTGCTGCTGCAACATTTCGTGCATCTGAAAGACGCTGCTTTTTGTAATCCTCGGCAACATTAGTTGCCTTGGCAATCAGGTTGTCAGCTTCAAGTCGGGCGTTTGCAAGAATTTGCTCACGTTCGGCCTGGGCTGCAGTGATCATGGATTTACATTGGGCTTCGGTTTCTTTGATGCTTTTTAAAACCTCAGTTTTCATCCAACCCTCCTCTCACGGCAACATAATATTAGGTGAGCATTAGTGTTTATACTTACGTTCTTTGGTTCCGGCAACAGGGTAAGAGGTTATGAAGAAAACCATTCTGCTTTGTGCGGAGGGAGGGGAGGAGGGGGAGAGCGCAAGTGGTTTTACGAGGACAATTATATCTGAGAAAAAAAAGTGATCAGTATTTTGGCTGGGAAATTTTTTCACTTATCATCCCTCGTCACAAATCTATATGCTTTCAAAGGAGGTACTACTATAGTAGTATGATCCGGCCAGCGTCAGATGATGGAGTTACGGAGATCATCGGGTTCGTGCTGATTATGGGACTCGTGGTCATAGTTCTGTTTATTATGGCTCTCACTATTCCTCCAATGAATGGAGCGGAGCTGGAGAATGAACTGGCGCTTGGCGCGGTGCAGGATATTTCGAATCTGAAGTATGATATGGATCTTTTGTGGGAGGATGCGAGACTGAAGAATGTGACGCGGAGTGTTTTGATCCAGCTTTCGACACCAAAAGAGGGAATGATTTCGATGCTGCCGGCGTTCAAACCAACAATTGGTTCAGCGACGCTGACTGCGGGGGTCTCGGATCTGAATATAACGATTGGCGAGGATAATACTACATACGATAACTTCCTGCGGCTGACTTATGCAACGTCAAATCATTATACTGAAAATTCTGTGGTGATGTATGATGCAGGCGCAGTGTTTACAGGAACACAGACGTATCAGTCAATGCTGCTTGCTCCAAGTGTGGGAAAGGGAAGTGACGGCACGCTGTTTATTGTTCTGCCGAGACAGACACTGGGTGAGACAAGTGTGCTGGGAAACAGTTTTGGGGTGGTAAACTATACGGTGGGTGTTCAGAGTACGAAAGAGTTCTCTGGAAGTATAGGAAGCCCGGTCATGATAAAGGTCTCTTCATCGAATGAGCAGGTGAGAAAAGCCTGGGAGAATGTGCTGAGAAATTTCGACCCCCAGGGTAGCGATGGGGAATTCAAGTACGATGGAAAAGTCAAGGTTTTGTCGGTAGATTATGCAATGAAAGTTCAGGGAGCAGTACCATGGCAATGAGAAAACCTGACGAGGGAATATCGGAGGTGATCAGTTTTGTGCTGATTCTTGCGATGCTGATCTTAGCGTTCACCATCTGGACACTGTATGCGGTTCCGGCAGGAGGCGAGCGGATGGAGGAGATTCATACGGCAAACATTCAGATGCAGTTTTCCGATTTTAAGTCGGGTGTAGAGAATGTGTGGATTGCAAACTCTACCGGGGTTGTGCGGGAGAGTGTGTTTATGCTCGGGCCGGATGTGTCGGAGAGCGGGCTTGAGATATTATCGTTTCCTTTGACAAAGGCCTCAGGGACGCTGAGTGTTACAGCTAATACGAGTATGGGGCCTTTAGTACATGTAGACGGGGTGGCAGACTACTGGCCGGTTGTTGTACGCTATTCAGGGAAGAATGTGTACACAAGTGATCTGACGCTGGAGTATTCAGGCTATGATAATTCGGTGAAGGCATACGGACCATCAGGAAATCTTTTGTACGTTCTTCCGGGATCGAATCAGTACAAGGTTCTGGTGCCTGAGGGTACGAAGTCGGAGATTTCGGGCAATGGTCGTGCGGTGATTGAGTACCGGTTGGTTGGCAATGAGACGAATAATTATCTGTATAATATGGGAGTGCGGCCATGAGGCAAAATTCTGATGCGGGCTCAACGGTTGTAATCGGGTTTGTGATTCTTTTAATGCTGATTGCTCTTGGAATTGGTATCTGGGCACTGATCAGTCTGCCGGCTGAGATTAAGGAGGCAGAGAGTACGCATGCGATTAAGCTGTCAAATGCATTTCTGGATCTGAAACTGTCAGCTGATAGGGTGCGAGTGAATAATCTTTCCGGCGCACGATTTTCGATGCTGATGCCGGGGAGCTCCGGGATGAGCGGGACAACGATCGGATTTGAGAAAAACGTTGGAAAATTGTATATGGTGTGGAGCGGAGGTGAAGGGCAGATCCCGCAACCTCCTTTAGAGGGAAAGGAGGTTGAACGAATTTTTGCACAGATTGGCGGTTCGCGGGGGACGACGGTTATTGGATATGAGGGAGGAGGAGTGTTCCGGAGTGATAATGGGAAAGCGGTATGGCTGACGCCCGGGTTGTTGGAGATTTATCCAGATACAACAGAGAAGGAACGGACGACGGTCAGGGTGGATATGGTTGTGGTGAATCTGACAGGGACGCCAGGAGTGAGCGGCAACTGGGGTGTGCCGGTTGATTGTGTATTTGTTGAACGTAATGATATTCAACCAAATGCAGAGAACAGAACGATGACAATTTCGTTTACTGGCGGGAATGAGGAGCAGACAGACCTATGGTATGCTCAGTTCATGGAAACACAGTTGCGCTATTATAAGAACTACCCTAATTGTACCATTGACGTGGAGGCAAAGAATGAAGGAGAATATGCGACGCTGACGATCACAGCTGGTAGTGATGAATGGGTGAAGGTCTATATTCGCGAGGCGACATATGATGTATCACTTGTGAAACGTTATGAAGTCTGATGATGGTGTTTCTCCGGTTGTGGCGGTTGCGCTTCTGATCGGCCTTGTGGTAACGGCGGGAGCGGTTATCGGTCTTGTGATGCTTTCGACACTTGAGGATGCGTCAGGTACGATACCGGATGTGCGGTTTCAGACGTCGGTTGACGGGAAGAGTTTGTATCATGCAGGAGGGGACGCACTGCCTCTGAGAAATTTGGTGTTTTATGATACAGCTGCAAGAGAGAATATGTCTGTTCAGCTGGTAAAGGGAGGAAATACCTATGCGGGGTCTCTTGATGATAAAATATGGGAAACAGGGGATAAGATTCAGGTCCCGAACGGAAAGCTGAGCGTGTTGTCAATTGTTGGGCTTGACAGCAAAAACTATCCTGCGCTGCTGTACATGGGAGCGAATGCGGCGGTGCTGCCAATCGGAGATATGGTGCCGGACGAGTGGAAGGAGCAGCAGAGCGGGGGAGAGGAGGAACCTGATTTTCCGTATGTACTTGATCCAGAAATAACAGTCTCTTGGCAAGATATTATAGCAAGAGTACAGAATAGCGACTGGATCCCAAAGGGGACGAATATTGAAAACAATATTCTTGTCGATGAAACAACAGGTAAATACTATTATGTCTACGTCTCGTACACGACAACGATTACTGAGAAAGATATACAGAACCCTATTGAAGATTTTGTAAACTCAAAAAATAATGCGGTAGCGATAGACTTCTCCCAAAAAATTTACACCTATGAAAACGATACGGAATATGTTCTCAATGAGGGTAGGCTTTGGAAAAAAGAAGGCAATAGTGAGAGGGGGCCTAAGAAAGGATCGTTGTATGTATATAATGGGGTACTATATCTTGCAATCCAAAATGCATGGGCAGGGGCAGTAGATCCAGGAGATGGGAGGGGAAGTTTATGGCGAAAGCTTGGGGACGCAATATAATCGTATAGACATCAACCCACGAAATATTCGAGTTCTTTTCCAATCTCACCCCTTTTTCAAACGAGAATAAATCACCCCTACTCTCACCCCACAGACCCTCAGTTGCCCGTGATAAGGATAGATAAAATTGAATGTATCCCACACTCGGCACGACAAACTTCATGCCAGAGTTGAAGAGAACTGCCCCAAACAGGATTGCGAACTCGACGGGTGTGGTGCGGGAGAGTGTGTTTATGCTCGGCCGGATGTGTCGGAGAGCGGGATGGAAATTTTGTCGTTTCCGTTGACGAGGGCTTCGGGGACGCTGAGTATTACGGCGGATACGAGAGAGGATACTGTATATATAGAGGGAGAGGGCGTAACCTGCCGGCAGGCTCTGGTGCTGATTGGTCTTGGAATCGGTATCTGGGCATTGATCGCGATTCCAGGTGAGATTAAGGAAGCGGAGAGTACGCATGTGATTGAGTTGTCGAATGCGTTTATGGATCTGAAGCTCTCGGCGGATAAGATGCGGGTGAATGATCTTTCCGGCGCACGATTTTCGATGCTGATGCCGGGGAGTTCGGGAATGAGTGGGACAACGATTGAGTTTGAGGAAACGGGTGGGAAGTTGAGTATAGTGGGGACTGAAGGTATACCTCCGAAGACGTGGAGTGTCGAGAGGCTGTCTGCGCGGGTTGGAGGAACACGAGGGACAACGGTGATCGGCTATGAGGGCGGGGGCGTGTTCCGTAGTGATAACGGACATGGAGTGTGGCTGACGCCGGGTCTTCTTGAGGTGTATCCCGATACAACAGAGACGAATGCGACAGTCAGGGTGGATATGGTTATTGTGAATCTGTCCGGGGCTGCTATGGCCAGCAGTAACTTGGCGGCTCCCGTTGATTTCCAGTATGTTGAGAGAACGGATGATTTTACCTGGTCAAAAGCGACGAATAATACGCTGGAGATTTCGTTTACAGGGGGTAGTAAGGAACAGAGAGATCTGTGGTATGCTCTGTTCCGGGAGTCCGCGTTGCGCTATGATGAGAAGCCAGACTCCCAAAAAATTGAAGTGAAGGCAAGTAATAATAACGGAGAATATGCGACGTTGACGATCAATGTCAAAACAGGCGGTGATGAATGGGTGAAAGTCTATGTTCGCGAGGCGACCTATGATGTATCACTGATGAAACGTTATGAAAGCTGAGGACGGTATGTCTCCGGTTATTGCGATCGTACTTTTGATTGTCCTGATAGCGATAACACAGAAACTCTTATTGGTCTGGTGATGTTTGCGGCGATGGGAAATGCGTCAGGGACACTACCTGATGTGCGGTTTCAGGTGTCGGTCGACGGGAAGAGTTTGTACCATGCGGGAGGATATGTGTTGTCGGATAAGTGGACGTGAACTCGACTGAACACTGAAACGGATCAATGCGGTATAAAATAAGAGGCAGAAACAGTGATGATCTCAATACGGTACAGTAAATGAATCTACCTGCCATCGCACAATCCAGACAAAATCAGAATCTTGATAATGAGATATAAGGAGACGACTATCTAGCATACTACGGTCAAGGAAAGATGAAAATGTTTCTCGTAAAATGTAGCCAAAAAGGGATTGAATAGAGATAAGAATTGTATGAAATAAGAAAATGGATGGGATTAGATTGACATAATCAATTCAATGTTGCAATCAGTAGCCAGTATCCCCCTGGAGGGGGGGAATGATTATTGTCACCATCATTTAAGGACTGTTTTGCAACATAAAGGCCTCCATCCTCACTAAGATAAAGAGAACCTAACGTGGGATAATTTCCACCCCAAGCAGCTTTATCCTTTAAGGAAGAGTCGTAATCTTTTGATGTCAGACGCTTGGATAGATCCAATAAAACCACTGAGGAGTACTCCGGCTTTGTTGCATGTTCCTCAAGAGAGGGTTTGGGAGAGGGAATATTCCCTATAGTACCCCAGGAATCGAAGTAGCAGAGATATGTGCCACTTTTTTTGTCGTAATAAATCGTATTAGGACGCTTATTATTGTCTCCTGGTACGGTAGTATCCCAATCGATCATAATTCCAGTCTCAAATTTATAATCATCCCAACTACTTCCATCACCTGTCGGTGGATTCACTGTTGGTGTAGCTATCGGCACCCCTCCGCTCCCCCGCACAGTCACCATCCTCTGATAGAGCATCTGTACTGTCCCGTCCTCAAACGTCCCGACCAGCGTGAACAAAGCATTACCATTCGTACTGGACCCGGAAACCTTCAGCAGATATGGGATGCCCACCTGCGTATTATTGATGAATCCATTATCTTCAAACGTCACGCCGGTGATATATGCGTTCAGAGACACCAGCGTATCCGCATCATAGCCACCCATCACGGTGAGGAGAAACGCATTCTCTCCTGACGGCACCATATAGATCTCTACAAACTTTGTATCCTCCTGCTCGCCTCCAATGGCTCCCATCACAACACCTGTCACGATCACAACAAGTACGACCGCGATGGCAATCAGCAGAATTGTTGCAATAGTCGGAGAGACTGCATCCTCATTCTGTGTTCCTGATCTCATGATAATCTACTATAGATACTCGATACCTCATAATAGTATGGTTATGGTAATACTTTCGGAATACAATTTACAAGGGATGGAAAATATTTCACCTGATTTTTTTATCTGAACAGGGTTCTACGACGTCGAATTTCATAGTTTAGGATTTTTGTCCTTGGTTTCACTCGTGATAATCATGGAGCGCATGCTTTCGGCGTGTGAACCATCCCGCTGTTTCGCGGGAAAACACGGAATTTTATTGAAGAATATACGAAATAAAAAAAATCTTGGTCGAACGAAAATCGTTTGGTCGATAGAGGAAGAAAAAAATTCAGATCCAGATCATCGAACTGCACTCGTCCGAAAAGGAGTTGGTGATGAAGAAAAACAGGAATGGAACGAAGAGTCATCGTGTGCCCGAAGATTTTGGTGGACCGATGACGGGGTAAATGGAATTGACACTGCCTGTGTTGTTGGTCAGATAGAGAATAGATAAAAATCATCAACATCTTCAAACGGTCTAACGACAAGACCAAACACTATGGCGCTGCCAATAAGAGCCGTAACGAGGTGTCATTGAAATTACAAGTAAAAAATAAAAAAATAGCAGAATAATCTGCCAGAATTATGTTGTTGATACTGTTGCTGGAATTCCAACGGTGTTGGTGTAAATGACCTGAGTCGTGTTGTCCAGGAACTTTGCAGACACAGTTACAGTACCGGAAACTGATTTTCCTGCATCAGTTGTTGTGCCGAACTCATATGGCTTACCAACAACAATAGTTTCACTAACAGCACCCAGATTAGTACCATCAAGGTAAACATTCATTCCATTAATCTTACCTGAATCGGAACCACCGGAGACAGTGACAATTACACCATGTTGAGATGTGTTAGAGAATGGAGTGACAATCACACCAACGCTCTTGGTCTCGCCAACGCCGCCGACCATACCCATTACAACAGCGGCAACAATTGCGACAAGCACAACGGTGATAGCCACCAGCAGAATCGTACCGATAACCGGTGAGACTGCATCATTTTTCTTAGCTACAGACTTCATAATAAATAATTGTATGATGCAATCAGGATATAAGGATATGGGTAGACAGGCCAGAATGAAAAATTCAGTCAAGTCCATTATTACAATTCCATTTTGAAATAGACACAATTATAATGAGCATTTACCTGAAATCGAACACTCATGAATTCATCAAAGATTACTCCTGAAATACCCATGGCGCGCAAACACCTCACATCTGATGATCGAAAAACCGATGATCAGGCACCCAGAACTCACCCACCGCAACATTTTATCCCTTTCCTCCTCCAACCATATATCAAACATGATAGAAACCATACTGATGATCATTGTCGCCATCGCAATCGCGGCAATTCTCTTCTTCTTCCTCAGAAACGGGCTGAAACTCCTCATCAACGCAGTCTGCGGAGTCGTCATCCTCTTCATCGTCTCGTACTTCAACCTCGCACCAATCGGCGACCTCTCCGTAGCACAGGTAATTGTCTGCGCAGTGGGAGGAATTCTTGGAGCCGCACTCCTTATCATCCTCTCATTCTTCGGAATCGTCATCTAAAATTCTTTTTTTTGTGGGCGTACTTGGAGTAATCACAAGTCGCATATCGAAGGCATGCTTCCCGTTTCATCGTGTTCATTGCTTTGCAACTTCGCGAAATAACACGAATAAAAAAATCGCCATTGGCGATTTTTCATTCGCGTTATTCGCGTTTCAGACTCACGACATGAAGAAAAACTTCAGTGTAACAAACACAATCATCGCAATAGCCATCATAATGCACGAATGCTTCACGCCCGCAAGTACTGAGCCCTCACCCATCATACCAGCCACAAGCCCGGAACAAAAACCATGAATCACCACTGAGTGATAGATCAGACGATCATACATATCAAGGGAAATACCGCCGCCACCGGTCATACCACCAACAATTGACATCCCGTCTCCCCCCTGAACCATCATCGGCAGAAACATCACCACAAGAATACTCTGCACGAACACAAACACAAAGAATGCCAGATACACCACCATCACATACAGCAGCATATCACCGCGGCGCTCGGTCTTCATAGTCACCATACTCTTCGCATCCTCGGCAATGATCTGCAGAACCTCAGACAAACGGTTCGTAAAGTGCTCTGCCTGAGAGATCAGAATAGTCATCCGATCAATCGAACCAAGACGCACCGTATCACTGAATCTCTGGATAGCATCCGTGATCAGAGCGCCCCAGTAAACATCACGGCGGATCAGATTGATCTCACCCAAAATATTACTCTTACCCTCTGTTGCAATCAGCCCGACAGCCTGCCCGAGCGTCATGTTGTGCCGCACTGCAGAAGCCATCTGATCCGCAAAGTCAGGAATGGCCTCCTCAACGCGCCTGGCATTCCGTGACTTTATTGCATAAAACACCGCAAACGGAATCAGCACAACCAGAGCGCCAGCCATCACAATATCCTCGGTCGCTGTAACCCAGTCAATAAACGTCCATGGCGTCAGAGGAACAGACACAAACAAAAAGTACAAAACGCCGATCACTATCAACGCACACGGAACACTGAACAGCAGCACCAGCTCAGGATGGAGTTTCATATGAGCAACAGGAGAACTCACAAACGAACGATATTTTATTTTTTTATCATTTTCCGCAAGCTTTGCAAACATCAGCGACTCGGATTCAGTTGGCATCACCAGAGGAATTGAAGGAAAATGCTCAGGCTCCTGAACCGAAGCCATCGCATGAAGCTTCTCTGACTTATCCTCATGAATCTCTGAAATAATATCCAGCATCAGCAGGAAAATCGCAGTCCCGAACGGCAACATCACGTAAATGATCACAGCGAGGATCAAAGGATTCGCACTGGAGATCATACCCATCACCATCACCACGATGATAATGAACAGAGGGCCCGCGACGAAGATTGTAATATACATCTCCGCAATAACACCAAGCGTATTCAGATACACTTTCTGGGAAATACGAAGCTCGTTGCGAAGCTCCTCCACCTTCATCCGCAGATAGTCAGTCGCAGTTCCCATGGTCTTGTACGAAGACGAAAGGCCGGTCAAAAAAAACCGGAACTTATCCGAAGGCGTCGTCTCCGAAAGCCTCAGAAGAGCAACATACAGATCAGATGAGGTCATCTCACAATCAAAAACAACCTGCCGGAGTTCGTGTGCCGCCTCACCATAGTAAGGCGCCGCATGCTTTGCAAGAGATGCAATAACTGCGTACAGATTCGGCTCACTGTGATGCAATGCATACAAATACGTCGCCACATTGAAAAGCGACAGATCAATACGCATTTTTCGGCTGTTACATTCCACAATTGGGAGGTATAAAATCGCGACATGGGCAGCATACATCGAAGCAACTGCGATCAACAGCCAGACGGAAACGATGATCGCACCATAGACAGGAAATACTGCGAAGAAAGAGAGCGGCACAACCAGCTGTGACAGATAAGCGAGCAGGATAAACGTCGCTATACCTGCAAGAATTCCTGAGAGGATAGAGATGGAAAACAGTCTCTCTGCTTTGATATGCATCCTGGCAGAAAAAAGCTGCCCCTCCAAAACGTCCAGACGCCCCTGACGATAACTGGAAAAAAAACCTCTGCCGACACGCGGTAAATCCCCGGAAACAGGCTGATGGGGAACAGCACCGCTCCTCTCCGGAAGCGGTGTGTCGCCTCCCAACAATGATTCTCTATCAGATATCTGTGGCAGAATATCTCCTAAAGATGGAATACTCCAGGATTGAGTGTCATCACTCTCTGAAGTACTTTCCCGTTTGAATCGAGAGAAAAACGACCGGTTCTTTGATGGGGAAACATCATCCTTCGATGAACCATTCTCACTAGCATCCGACACTTCACAGTTTTCAGACACCGGCACACCTGTATCATCAGGCGAGTTCGACTTTGATGTCAAAAAACTGCGACTGCGGGTCATCGACTCAGAACATCCAAGGGGATTTTCATATTTCGATAGAGCTTGGGTGAAGTGATACCACTCGTGAGAAGTTCACTCAGATCATCAAGCGAGTCCGCGACCATATCGGGCATAGCATCATACATCCAGAGAAGTTCGGAGACGTCGCGGTAATCCCGGATTTTCTGTTCAACCATAGCACGAATAAACTGGGATCGTTTTCTTCGTTCCTGTATCAGCCAGGTCTGATCCCGGCCAGCAATTTCCATAATGCGGGAATAAATCTGCGACTGGCCTGAGTGCACCACATCATCACTTGCAGGATCATACTTGAACACCGTATTGACCACGACATTTTTTGTCTCGGAAAGTCCTATGATCTCCACAATTTCATTACACCGGCGAATCTGTTTTCCATCACGATAGAGACGTACCTGTGAGGACACAATATTCAGCGACTCAATAGTTGCCTTTGGTACATTCAGCGGCTCATTTTCCAACCGGTGGATTGCCGAGTCCACACTGCCTGCGTGCAGGGTGGAAAACGTTGTGTGACCGGTGTTCATTGCCTGGAACAGTGTCTGTGCCTCAACGCCGCGAACCTCACCCACCAGAATGAACTCAGGCCGCTGACGCATCGCAGACTTCAACAGATCAAACATCGTAATCTCAATACGTTCCTCTGAAGATCCGGTGGGATCAGGAACGACACTGGCAATCCAGTTCTCATGACTCAGCGTAATCTCACGGGTATCTTCAATAGTAATAACCTTTGAGAGCTTGGGAATAAACTGGGCAACTGCATTGAGTGATGTGGTCTTTCCAGAAGCCGTTCCTCCGATAAAGAGAACAGACTGGTTGTACTCAACAGCCATCCAGAAGTAGACCATCTCATCAATCGTAAACGTCTTGTTCAGAATCAGATCGATCGGTGAGAACGGAACTTCATTGAACTTTCGAATTGTGAACGAAGAGCCGTGAGCACTGACTGTCGTACCGTACGTCAGCTGAATACGAGAGCCGTCAGAAAGTGTGGTGTCCACAATCGGTGTTGCAAGCGAGATATGTTTGTCGGTTTTCTGGGCAAACAGCACAACCATGGTATCAAGGTCTTTGGTATTTTTGAAAACAATGGTTGTACGAATATTTCGGTACTTTCGGTGAAACAAAAATACCGGCACATTAATTCCGTCACACGAGATATCCTCAATTGAGGAGTCGTGCTGCAGGGGCTCCAGAATACCCCATCCAAGATAGTTCCTGTTCAGATAATAGCGAATTTTGTAGATGGAGACAAGCGGTAGTTCAATGCCAAAACGCTCCATGTACTTATCCATCGCACGATACAAAGCATTGGCCTTGTCATCTTCATTATAGACATCCTCCAGAATCAGAATATTGCGAACGCCGGAGTAAAGTCTCTCAAGAACTTCTTTTTCAAATGGTGTCAGTGACGGCTCGTAAACGAGATACAAATTTTCATTTTCAGGAGTTCTGACAATCGCCACAAGGGACAGTCCGGGAACAGCCCAATACAACTCAACAGGAGTATTGTTAGGGTCTAAAACAGGAGAAACAAGAGCACCGTCCCGTTCAAAACAATAATCCGGAATCGGCTCTTTTTCCGTTTTTTTATCGAACACTATCATCACACCCGTTTTTGTCAGGAAATCCCAACGACTATGATACTCTGCTCTCAATAAATATTATATGAGTGTTAGGAGAACTGAATCCGAATTTGTTTCAGAATTTCATCTTTACCATCCGAAAATGTTCCCTTAACCATTACGAACCTGGTACCGGTAACACCATGGGCAATACTTTCATACACGATCGGCACACTTATAGAAGCACTTTTTGTCCTTTCGGCATCCGAAAAGGAGTCAGAACCATCCACATAGATCGTGACGTATCGTAAGAAAGCAGCATCGTCTCCGGGAAGCACTGTTACAACAATGTCATCTCCGGAAAGTACGAGATTGATTTGAACATCACGGGTTGTCTGGACCTCAGTCATGATGTTTTCCATCACAAAAAGGCCTGAACCTACCAGTAATCCAATCACTGCTATTACCAGTACAACCCCCATCGCCGGGGTGAACGAGGTATTTTTACTAGCCATGATATTCACATGAGAAAATCCTAATGGATCTGCAAAGTCCATCACTTAGGCTCCTCTGTATGTAATATGAAACTCCTTAGCTATAAAGTATGGCAGTCAGAATACATTATATTTGCTTTTTACAGAGACAAAATATAAGTTGATCAAAGGAAGAGGTATATGTTAACTATGCCGGAAGCAAGCGGACAACGACTAATCCATCCTACAAATATTCCAACACTGGACAAGGTTCTCGGAGGAGGAGTGCCGTCAGGAACAACAGTACTTATTCTCTCAGAACCCGGAGCTGGCGGTACTGAGCTTCTGCAGACATCTGCAATGCAGTACTGTAACTCCCAGATTTACGACGAGCCGGCACCAAAAGGCACCTGGCATCCGTCGGAATATCACTATATGTCACTCACAACAGGAAAGAATGAGTTCAAAAATAGAATCATCGAGTTATTCAACGCAAATAAATACCACATGTTCAATGAGATGATCGATAAAATCCATTATACTGATTTTGCGGACATTTATTTCAGCAGAACTCACGTACCCTACAACTGGTACGGATCCAAAGATCCTGTCTACGGAATGCTGGAGATGCCGGTATCAGATGACTTCGGCGGACTCACGGTCATCATGGACAAGATCACCCACCTTCCTGAGGAAAGCATCGTTGTTATTGATTCACTGACCGCGCTGCTGCCGTACTGTACAAAGTCCCCCGACACCTGGCTTGAGCTGGTAACTTTTATGCGGGGACTGACACGCGCATCCGAGATATGGAAAGTCACTATTGTATTCCTGCTGACTGCCGGAGTATTAAATAAAGGACAGGAAACTGAACTGGTCGACACCTGTGACGGAGTGATTCATCTGTTCTGGCAGAAAGAAACAGAAACGAAACGTCAGCGGCAGATGTATCTTCAGAAATTTGACGGAGTACTTCCTTTAATCGATCAGCGTGACATGGTAATCTTCAACGTGAACGTAACCACGAAAACAGGTTTTGAAATCACAAACATGAGAACAGTGGCGTAGATGTTAACGGACATCATTGTGCAGGGAGAGCGAAAACTTTCCACCGGTCTTGCCGGGCTCGATGAGATGATAGACGGCGGGTTCATGGAAAATACCGTAACCGCATTGATTGGAGATAGTGGAATCGGCAGAACCACGATAGCTCTTCAGTTTCTCGTTGGCGGAGTAACTGAAGGAGAGAATGTTCTCTTTATCAGCTTGACCCATGATATCAACAGACTTAAGAAAAAATTGCTGGACATGTATCCATGGATAGAGGATAAACTGGATCATCAGCTCCATTTTATGAAACTGGACCCAAAAAATTTTGATTCCCTCTCCTACTATCTGGGAAATGGTCTGCCGGAACTCCTGAGAAATCTCAGCATCTCCCGTCTGGTAATTGATCCGCTGACCATTTATGAAGAATCGCTGCGTATAAACGATAATGTTCCAATTATGTCGGTATACCACATCTACTGGACACTCAAATCCATTCCCTGTACCTCCTTCATTGTACTTTCTACAAGTTCGGCGAGATCCTTACAAAGCATGAGCGGATACTCTGAAGAGTTCGCCGACAATGTGATACTGCTCTTTCGGGAGTTCCCCAAAGACACCTATCTCAATCCGTACAAAAAAGTTCTGCTGATTCTCAAAACCCGGTACAACAGACATGAACATTCAGGAAAAGTGCTGGAGTTCGATGAACGCGGAGTGGCGTACCTGACAAAACCGGAAAATGTTTGACTCAATCTGCATGCGAGGATACCAAAAATCCGCGCATACCCAAAAGCGAACATGCAATTTTATTTTTTTACATAATTTATCCCAAACCACTCAAGAAAACCCAACTCTAAAGAAAATATAACACGGTTACCTGAATTCTGACCGGGATCAGGAGCCCTGTCAGCACGGGACAACAAAATATTCCCATACGCATTATTATATTTTTGAACGGGAAAATAGTAGTATATCTGAGAGTGGAGTGATTAACATACTCAACATTAAACAAATCATGTTCTACCTGAACATCGCCGTTGTGCTGGTAATGTTCGGTGCGGTTCCGTGCGCAGCAGCAGATAGCGCAGGATCACTTTCTACGGATCCACAGCATGCCATGATCTTCGTCTCTTCCGACGCAATAGCACTCATTGTCATACTGCTTGTTCTGCTGATTGTCCTTTTGCTTCTCGCAATCATTTACATGATCAGCACCCTTATCCCAAAGCTTTCGCAGGCAAAAAAGGCAAAGACCCCCCTCCATATCTCGGAGACGACAAAACAACAGATTAGTCGTCTCATGAAAAAAGAAGGAGTGACAAACCGGGATGAGTTTGTTCAGAAATTGATTGTAGAGGAACTTTCCTGTAATCAAAGCAGTCATGCAGAACTTGAGTCCATACAGGAAGTGGTCACTGCCTATGTTGAGTCCCCTGAAGCTCAGGAGAAGTTCCGCAGGTTTGTGGCACGAAGTCTTCTGGGTGATGATGAAGGCGATCAAAGAGCCGAGGAGGAGGATGTACGATGACTGCTGAGCTAATCTTAAGCTTTTCACCGGAGACACAAAAACAGATCGAGGAAAAAATGAAAGAGGAGGGGGTAACGGATCGTACAGTATTCCTTACCGAACTGCTTACCCGTGCCCTCACCAGACATGAATCGACCGGTAACTGGATGGACGTCATTGAACGGGTAGTCTCTGACACCATGGACGGAGAGGATGGAACAATTCTCATCTACGCTTCCGACTCTGACGATGAATAAAAATTAAACTTTTTTTATTGATAGAAACTGCGCGATGCTGTCCGGTAAAAATATGATTGTCACGAAAATATTTCGTGATATTTTTTTGAAAAATGCAAGAGGATTAAAGAGATGAAGGTATGATGAATAATTTACAACACGAATTATTTTTCTGTTCAAAAAAAATGTTCACCATTATGGTGAAAGCATCTGAATATTTGCAACAATCTGATTTCCTGTAACTTTTATGATATAATGACCTGAACTGAAAAGCTTCAGCTCTTTTTCAACTTCACTGCTGTAGCCGCGGGCGTAACCATCCTGCTTCACAATAATTCCGTTATCACCATAGAGAAGTTTCTTCTCAGCAAGTTTTTCCTTCCCGCCGCCAAGCTGAACCGCATCAGCGTACTGCTTCGGATCATCATAGACGCGAATCACATCAATCCTGAACCATGCATTTGGATCGATCACATCCGTCGACTTTACCGAATACCGTGACTCAGTTTCGGACCATGATCCATATTTGCCGGTCGCAGGGTTCCAGGAACTATAGCTCACCGTGTTTGCCGAAGTTGCATCCTTAGTGAGATACATCTTTTTTACCTTTCCCGGATTGAAGGAGAAGTAGAGAACAAACGGCACCTCAACAACATCCAGTTCAAACATCCGTTCGGTGGAACTGTTGTACTGCATGGTGTCATCCATGTGAACAACATACGCAGGAGTAACATCATTCATCGTTGGTACAGCGGCAGTCATCGTAACTGTTGGAGTAAAGGTCACGATCTCATTCACCTGCGAAGAGATCGGAATCGTATCCCAGGTAGGAACAGCCGTTGGCGTCGAAGTTACCGAAGGAGTCACGGAAACCCGCGTCGGAAGGGGTGTCGGAGAGGATGTCGGAGAGAGGAATGAAAAAACATTTCCTGAGTCACCATAGCCTTCACCGATCGCGCCTGTCAGATATCCGACAGAAACAACCACCAGTACAATGACAAGAAGTATTGAAAGAAGACGGGGTACCATCATACAATGGAATGTTGAACACGGCAGAATATCAGTCTTTGCCTGAAAAAATTTCTCAAAAATGAAAAATTATCTGCGAGACTGCAGAACTTTGATCTGCGCCTCAAGATCAGCCATCTGTCGTTCCAAAATCTGGTTCATCATATTGAGTTCACGAATGTCAACCTTCAGAAGCTCCATATCGTCTTTGACCTGTTTGATATCTTTGTGCTGGAAAAAGAAACGGAGTGCAGCAGTAATGACATCAGACGTATTGTTGTACTCGCCGCTTTCCACTGCATTATGCAGAAGTACCTCAATATCAACAGGTAATTTATATGAGGTAGGTTTTTTGCACAGACGTTTTGCTGCAGCCATTACTATCATGTAGGATGTACTCAAATATGAGAATTCCCATCATCTTACAAGCAGCACATACAAAATATTGGTGACTGAATAAAAAATAAAGAGCTGGTCAGCCGATGACCTGCATGTCACAGACACGCATTTTTGGCACGACTGCGCCGTCGAAAGTTTTTGTTTCCGCACTGATGCCGCCGATATTTTTCAGAATATCAAAGACATTTCCTGCGATCATTGCTTTTTTCACCGGTTGAACAAACTCTCCTTCCTCCATCAGAAACGCGTTCGCGACCTCAACCGAAAACTCGCCGGTCAGAGGGTTTGCGGTGTGCGCGCCGATCACTTCGCGGACAAACATGCACGGCTCCTTGGTGACGTCAGAAACTTTTCCAAACATTCTCAGACAATGCGGAGCGATGTACGTCGCGCCGTTACCGCCGCGAAGAGCATTGCCGGTCGAAGATGTGCCGGCCTGACCAGCGGTTTTGCAGTCATACAGGTATGACGACAACACACCGTTTGCGATAATCTCGCGACGGGATGCGGGCGTTCCTTCGGTGTCAAATCTCCTCATGCTGTTGCCAAGCGGATCCATGGGAACATCAGCAATCGAAAGAGATGAGTCGGCGACTACTTCGCCAAGTTTTCCGGCGAAGACCGATTTGCCGGTCAGAACATTTCTTCCGTTCACAGCATCCGAAAACAGATCAAGGACGAGCGAGTCCACCACATGTTCGGAGAAGACGACGTCGCGTTTTTCGGTTGCAACGTCCACACCATTCCGTGAAGCGGTTGCCCAGAACGCAGTCTGTTCACCCATCTTCTCAGGATTGATGCGGTCGAGGAACGGGGATGAGTCATACTCGTAACCGGTCGAAGTACCGGCAATGGCGTCAAGACCAAGGGAGATGCCGGTCATTTTTCGTTCGTACCGGACGCCGTGACTGTTGGCGAGAACCGACAGACCTTTTGAAAGGGAAACTCCGGCAGTCACCACGCGTGCATCAGGATGCGCGGTCGCTCCTTCGTTCATTCGTTTCAGAAATGCGGCGGCGGTATCAGGATCGATGGAGAGTTTTGCATCGAACGGGTCGTCGCCTGCGGGAAGGGTTGCCGGACCCGGGAGTCCTTTCCATCCCTCCACCGGCTCGGCAAGTTTTGCCGAAGAGACCGAGGCTGCGAGGCAGTCCTTCCACCGAGTGGGATCAGAGGTTGCCGAGACTCCGATCTTTTTGTTGGTAACGGTACGAATGTAGATCGTTGTGCCCGCATGTTCGGAGACTGCGGAGACCGCCATCTCCCGCTGTTCAAGGGAGAGATCTTCAAAGGAGAGTACGAGGACCTCGATCTCATCTGCAAGTTTTTCTCCGGCGCGAAGAATAACATCAGTGTCGATCATATTTTCATGCATTGCCGGACCCTCCTACCATTGCTTCAGTCAGATATACGTGCGGTGCTCCGTCAGAGACAGGGACCGACTGGCCTTTGCCGCACATTCCCGAGGACATTTTTCGTTCGCTGCCGCAGAGGGCGATGTTGTGAAGGACCGAGAGGATGTCTCCTGAGAGCGATACGTCGCGGATCATGCCGGCGGTCTCGCCATTCACAATTTTGTAGCCGTATTTAGCATTGAACTGGAATGCACCGCGGCCGGGGTCCACCTGACCGCCGCGGGAACCGATCAGAAGAACTCCGTTTTTGCACTCGGCGATGATCTCGTCATATGAGGAGTCGCCTTCTTTGATGTAGGTGTTGCTCATCCGAACCAGAGGCTGCATGCCGGGTTCTGCACGGGCATGACCTGCGTCTCCGGTCTCAAGACCGACGGCGGCAAGGGTTTCGCGGGAGTGCATGTACGCGTTCATAACTCCTGCTTTGATGAGTTCGGTCGGACCGCAGGCGATGCCTTCTGCATCGAAGGGTTCGTAGCCGTAGTCGTGCATCGAAGGGTCGTCGATGATGGTGACGAGAGGTGAGCCGACTGCGGTTCCAAGTTTTCCGGCAAGGACAGAGACTCCATCGCGGACTGCGTCCCCTTCGCTTGCATGCCCGACTGCTTCGTGAGCGAACACGCCGCCAATCGCAGGGTCAAGGACCGCAGGCATTCTGCCGCCCGGGACTGCGGAGGCGTCAAGGAGTTCGACCGCACGTTTCGCACATTTTTCTCCGCAGTCGAGATACTCCTTCAGATTCAATGGTCCGACAACTGCTTCCTGTTCATAGTTCATCTGCATGTTTCCGCTGCGGGCGGCGACTGCGGAGATGGTGAAGAGTGTTCTGCATGTGGAGGATTTTGCCGAGTACCCGTTGCAGTCCTCAAACCAGACGTCATGATACTGCTCTGCGTATCTGGCGGATGTGCTGACTACTTCGGAAATTTTTGCGCGGCCTTCCATCTGAAGAAGGAGTGCTGCTTTTTCTTCAAGCGGGACTGCTGCCTGTTCGTTCGCAGAACATGACCAGCTGCGGGGTGAGCCGTGCGGGACGTCGGCTATTTCTGCAGAGACATTGGCAAGTTTGGCGGCGCGGGCAGCGCGGGCGATGTACTCCTGCTTTGCTTTGGTGTTGTCAGGATCAAACGGGGAGGCGGTGTAGTAGCCCCAGCCGTGTTTGCCGAGAACGCGGATGAGGGCTTTGCCGAAAAAGTTTGAGCCGGCAGACTCTACGTCGCCGTTCTCGACCGTGATTGTGGTGGAGTTCCCGCGGACGTACCTGATATCATAGTAGCGTATCGTATCCATTGCTGGGTATTATGTGTGCGTGGGATGGATAACTGATTTTGGAAATGGGGAGGTGTGGTTGTACTTGGAGTAACCACGATTCGCATGCCTGCGGCCTGCTCACCGCTTCGCAGCTTCGCGGGAATGCACGGATATCTCCAAAGATCAATAATACAAAATAGATTTTTCAAAAAAATTTCCGTGCATTCCGGCGCCGCAGGCGTTCTCCGTGCATTCCGTGAAGCTCAGTGATATTCCGTGTGATCCGTGGTTACTCCAAGTACAACCACACTCACATCATCTTCAAAAAAATAAAAAAAATTAGGCCTCTGTTGCTTCCGCAACAGCAGGCATCTTCGGAATCTCCATGTGCTTGCCGATCATCGAGAGCTTCTTCTCAAACGCCTCTTTGTCCTCGGGCACCAGAGCACGCCGGAGAACCTCTTCGATTCTTGTCACCGGAACGATCTCAACCATCTGTTTGTACCGCTCCTCGATCAGCACATCGTCAAGATTCGACTGCGGAATGATGACCGTGTGGATGCCGGCCTTTGCCGCTGCCTCAATCTTATACGTCACACCGCCAATCGGAAGAACATCACCGCGAACCGATAGAGATCCCGTCATCGCAACATCCTGACGAACAGGAATATCCTCAAGAGCACTGATGACCGCAGTTGCAACCGTGATGGATGCTGAGTCGCCCTCAACACCATTGTAGGTTCCAATGAACTGGACGTGAATATCCACCTTGCGGATGTCGGTTCCTGAGAACTTCTTGATCAAAGCACTCACGTTCTTGATCGACTCCTGCGCAATCTCCTTTAAGAGACCGGTTGCAATCACCGCTCCCGCACCCTGCGACGGCGTAACCTCAGCAGTGATCGGCAGAACCGATCCCGCATCATTGCCGACAACCGCAAGACCGTTCACGCGACCGACGAGAGTTCCTTCCACAATCGTCAGATCATAATCGCGGGTTCTTCTGATGTACTCATCAGAGATCTGGTCTTCGACTGATCTTGCAATCTGCTTTGCATCAACCACATGCTTCATCGTGGTTGCAGGGTCCCCTGCCTGACGGGCAAGATCTCCTGCGACACGCACAAGACCGCCAAGGTCACGAAGCTTCAGGGTAAGATGACCCTTGCGACCGGATCTGCGGCGTGCCTCGCGAAGAATCTCGGAAACTGCTGACGGATCAAAGTGGGGAATCTTTCCATCGTTCTGCACTTCCTGCGCAATGAAGCGGACGAGACGTGCACGGTTCTGCATCGTGTCATCCATCGTCTCGCCCATGTACACCTCATAACCATATCCGCGGATACGGCTGCGGAGTGCCGGATGCATGCCCTGCATCGCATCCAGATTTCCTGCCGCGATCATGATGAACCGGCAGGGGACATTCTCTGTCCTGACCATTGCACCTGACGATCTCTCGCTCTGACCGGTGATCGGGAACTCTCCCTCCTGCAGAGCGGTGAGGAGGCTCTGCTGCGAGGGAAGTTCAAGCGTATTGATCTCATCGATGAACAGCACTCCTTTGTGAGCACGGTGAATCGCTCCTGCCTCCACGCGGTCGTGCGACGGTGTCTCAAGACCTCCGGACTGGAACGGGTCGTGGCGGACATCACCAAGCAGTGCACCTGCATGGGTTCCGGTACCGTCAACGAACGGTGCCTTGGAGTCCGGTTTGTTGGAGACGATCAGCTTTGGCACCATCGCCTCGTCACGCGGCATCATGCTCTTGAAGACAAAGAACAGCATGAGAACCACTAAAAGTCCCATAATCAGCTGGCCGCTGAAGATGGAGAAGACGATCACACCCAAAATGATCACCATCAGCATGGTGTTCCGGGACGAAACACGTTTGCGTGCCTCGGCACGGTGGGCGGCAACAATTTCCTTGCCGCGGCCTGCCGGAACCACACGGATGATCGGATTGTTGCTGTCTTCAGCATTCGGGTAGGTGAGAATGTCCTGCATCTCCTCCTTTGGCAGAAGTTCAGCCATCGCTTTTGCAAGCATCGACTTTCCGGTACCCGGACTTCCGATCATCATCACATGGCGGCGCTGTGTTGCCGCTTTCTTGATGACCTCAACAGCATGCTCCTGACCGATCACCTGATCGATCAGAGACGGCGGGATGACAATGTCGGCGGTCGTGTCAAACCGCATGCCGCCGAAAAGTTCCAGATCGAACTCATCCGATGCAAAAATTTTCGGTACGTTCAAATCTTCCCGCGCAGGAGTAGACAACTCCTCAACTCCGGGACTGATAACCGGCGCATTCCCCATATTTGCGCCATCAGCGGAGTCGGTCGCAGTATCAAAATCATTCATAATGTATTCTTACCTCACCTTATTCGAGAGTGTTAATATTGTGCTTGATGATGGTTTAAGTAGTTTCAGTAAAAGATAGAAGATGGAAGAGTACTCTGCCATGAAAGTTATCTATACCGAAAAAAGTCAGCTCCTCGCCGCACGGGTAGCCCAGCACCTCGGCTGTAAGATTGCCGAGGTCAAATACAACACGTTTCCTGACGGCGAACAGTACGTGCGGGTAATGGATCTGGATGAAGAGATGGTGATCGTCGCAAGTACGGTTGATGCAGGATCAGTTCTGCAGGCGGTTCTGATGCTGGACGCATGTGAAGGAAGGAACACGACGCTTGTTCTGCCGTACATGGGCTACGCACGTCAGGACAAAAGATTCAACGACGGCGAACCGATCAGCGCCCGTGCACTGGCACGCATCCTTTCGGAGGGTGCATCCCGCATTTTCACGGTAAATATTCATGACCCGTCAGTCCTCTCCCACTTCAAGTGCCCTGCACAGAATCTGACCATCGCGCCAAAGGTCGGCGAGTACATCAAGACGATGAATCTCGCAGACCCACTCGTGCTCGCGCCCGATGACGGGGCATGGGAGTTTGCAAAAGGCGTGGCAGCAGTTGGCGGCTGGGACTGCGATCATCTTGACAAGACCAGACTCTCAGGCTCGGAGGTGAAGATGGCGCCGAAGCATCTTGAGGCGAACGGTCGCGACTGCATTATTGTGGATGATATTATTGCGACCGGCGGTTCGATGGCAACAGCTGCAGGGATGCTCAAGGAGCAGGGGGCAACGTCTGTTCGTGCCGCAGGAGTGCACGGGGTGTTTGCAAGCGGCGGGTATGTGAAACTGATGCAGGCAGGACTTGCTGATGTTGCGTCATCTGATACGATTGAACGTGCGAGCAGCAAGATCACTGCTTCAACCGTGATTGCAGACGCAGTCCGCAGATAATTTTCATGCGCTATATTTTAGATACTTCATTTTTTTTCGGTGAGTACCCGTTTGACGGAGAGTTTGCAACAACGTCCGGCGTTGTCGATGAGCTGAGGGATGCGGCGTCAAAGATGCGGTATGAGGTGATGCAAAGCAGAGGCCTCACAATCTCTGATCCGGAACCCGGCGCAAAGAACCGCGTCCGCGAGGCTGCGGGCAGGTCAGGTGACCTGCGGGTGCTCTCAGAGACCGATATCTCAGTCATTGCTCTGGGACTTACGCTCGAAGGAACGGTGGTCTCGGATGACTTTGCAGTGCAGAATGTCTGTCGCCATCTGAAAATTCCGGTACAGAGTCTGTTGCAGAAGAAAGCAAAGCGAAGGGTCTGGAAAAGTATCTGCAGTGGCTGCGGTGCAGAAATTCCTGATGGAGAAGCTGACTGTCCGGTTTGCGGGTCGATGCCGGTGAAGCGCGGGACAGAGAAGAGAGCTTCCGAGAGACGAAAATAAAAATGGCAAATGGGTATGATGAAATTTTGAAACGCGAATCGCATGCCTTCGGCCTGCTCACCGCTCCGCGGAATAACACGAATAGCGCGAATAAAAAAATCGCCAATGAAGATTTTTAAGAAATTACTACTACAACTTATTTTTGGGCGTCCCTATCCATCAGAAAAACACGGGAAACAAATTTGAAAAATCGCCATTGGCGATTTTTTATTCGCGTTATTCGCGTTTCCTTTTTTATCCCATCACACTGGAGAAAACCCAAGATTAATAATTCCCCAAACTCGATATTTTATCATATGTCTTCCCTTGAAGAGCTTATGGAAAAAGCAAAAGATCTCCGTGCGGACGGTCACTCATCCGGCCAGATTGCCGACGAGATGAGCCTCTCTGTCGACACAGTCACATGGCTTCTCACCCAGAGCAAAACAAACACCGCGGTCCCGAAGGATGTTCACATCGACTGGACGACCGTCAGCTCCAACGCAACCCTTCTTGGCGGCATGGCCTCCATGATGTCCGCATACTTTGACGCAGAGACCGGCGGCGAGGAAGAGATTGACACAGTTGTCGGCATCTCCATCTCAGGAGTTCCTCTTGCAACCCTCATTGCAGCAGAAGAAGGACTCGACCTCTCCATCTACCACCCGTCCAAGCACAGCGCCGAATCAGGACCAGGATGCATCTCAGGAAACTTCAGCAAAGTCAGCGGCAAACGCTGCATTCTTGTCGACGATGTCATCACATCCGGAAACACCCTCAAAGAACTCGTCGCCTACCTCCGCAGACACAACGCAACCCCGGTTGCCGTTCTCGTCATCTTTGATAAGCGCGGCATGACCGAAGTTGACGGTGTTCCGGTGTACTCGCTGTTCTCCATACGGCTTGTTGACTAAGGGAGAAGACCCAATACACATATTTTATATAGAAGTTCAATTCCATTTTTATCACACGAGTATAGGAGATAATAGATTTTATGTCAAGCAGATCAGGACAGCCTGTCGTTATTTTACGGGACAACGTTGAGCACGTGCCTGGACAGGAGGCGCTTCGCTCCAATATCATGGCCGCAAAAGTTCTCGGAAACACCGTTCGGACCACCCTTGGTCCCCGCGGCATGGACAAAATGCTGGTAACCCAAGGAAGTGACGACATCGTCATCACCAACGATGGTGCAACAATCCTCCACCAGATTCAGGTCCAGCACCCGGGAGCAAAACTCGTTGTCGAGGTTGCAGAGACCCAGGACGACGAGTGTGGTGACGGAACCACAACCGCAGTCGTAATGGTCGGCTCCTTTATGGAACAGGCCGAAAAACTGATCGACACCGGTGTTCACCCGTCGGTCATCGCAAAAGGCTACAACCTCGGCATGGCAAAGGCCATGGAGATCCTCGACACCCTCGCAATCGAAGTGACCCCGAAGGACACAGCAATGCTGAAGCAGATTGCAAAGACGGCAATGACCGGCAAGTCCATTGAGATGATAATGGACAAAGCCTGCGATGTTGTTGTTGAAGCGGTCAGCACCGTTGCAACCACGGTCGGCAAGAAAACCATCGTCAACGAAGACGACATTCTTGTCAAGACAAAACGCAGCGAGTCGATGGATGCAGAGCTCATCAAGGGAGTCTTAATCGACAAGACCAGACTTGATGCACTGATGCCGAAGAAGATCAAAGGCGTGAAGGCAGCATTCATTGCAAACCCGCTTGAGATCACCAAGACCCAGACCAAATCCAAGATCAAGATCACGTCCCACGAACAGCTTGAGGCATTCTCTGTTGCAGAACGCGAGACCTTGAAGGCAATGGCACAGAAGTTTGTTGATAACGGTGTCAATGTTGTTCTCTGTCAGAAGGGAATTGCAGATCCGGTCCAGTACTATCTTGGCGAGAACGGCATCTATGCCCTTGAGTTTGTTCCAGAAAAGGATCTCAAGTACGCAGCAAAGGCACTCGGCGGCCAGATCGTCAACAAGCCCGAAGATCTTTCTCCGGAAGTTATCGGTACCGCAGGCAACCTTGAGATGCTGGAGGATCTTGAGATGACGAAACTCTCCGGATGCAAAAATCCACAGGCAGTGACGATTCTTCTGCGCGGATCCTCCCAGCACCTTGTCGATGAGCTTGACCGTGCGATGGAGGATGCAAAACGTGTTGTGCAGGATGTCATTGAGGACGGAGCATACACGATTGGCGGCGGTTCGGTTGAGACTGAGCTGTCCCTGAGAATCCGCGAGTACGCGGCAAGCGAGGGCGGACGTGTTCAGCTTGCAATCGAGGGCTATGCAAAGGCATTCGAGATCATCCCGAAGACTCTTGCAGAGAACTCAGGATTTGACACGGTTGACAAAGTCATTGATCTCCGTCAGGCACATGCAACCGGTCAGAAGTACGCAGGTCTTGATGTCTTCACCGGAAATGTTGTTGACATGAAGGCCGAAGGCGTTGTTGAGCCGAAACGTGTCAAGCGCCAGGCAATTCAGAGTGCATCCGAGACTGCGATGCTGCTGATTCGTGTTGATGACATGATGGTCAGCAAAGGCGCAGGCCAGATGTAAAGATCAATATCAAAAAACACTATCTTTTTTAGAGTACAGGTATATGTGTATAGGCAGGTAGTGCGAAGCAGCTGATGGTATTTTGATCACGTCAGCGAAATTGAGTCGCGCATACCAAAAATCAACAGAATCGGACGTGCCGAGGTAGTCTAGTCCGGAAGGGCGGTGGCCTCGAAAGCCTCTGGTAGCAATACCTCGGGAGTTCAAATCTCCCCCTCGGCGTCTTTATTTTCCCAGATACGGGTTCAAATTACGAATTTATCATTCGCATACATTTTTTACAAAACTCTGTCGATTACCAATTCGACAGATATTTTCTCTGACCGGAAGGAATCATATGCGATTATGCGCAAAATTTCACCGTTTTGTTTATATAGTATCACAATATATTTTGAATTACCAAACAACAGAGCAACTAGATCATACTATACAGAACGGAGAAAACGAACATGGACTCATATACGATCCGGAAAATCAACGCGCGAAGTTTTACGGTAACCGTGACGAGCCCAAGCAAACAGTCATGGAAAACTTTGCAATCCAGAGGGCTCAAGGTGACCGATATCAGATCCTCGTCGGATGCTGCGGGACAGTTCTATACCTGGACAATTCAGGCGGAGAAGCCCGGCATCTATGAACTGAGAATGGTCCAGCAGAGCGATGACGGGGCATACAGAAAGGTAGTTATCCCGATCATTGCAGAAGCAGCCTGAGAGATCAGGCATACCTTCAACATTTTTTTGAATAAAAGTTTCGCACTACGATTTTTTTGCAGGATCATAGTTGATCCCCGTACCATCATCCTCATTTGAATGATGTTTGGGAGAAGTACATAACACCCGCATTTTAGATTCAAATCGAAAATACTAAATAATCAACGTAAAATCATTGAATCCCCCATCGGTCAAAATATGGTCACCATAGACGAGTTAATGATGTTTAGTTAATCCATTTTGAAAATGCCGAAACAACCCAAAAAACCCATCAAAATGCGCGTAGCATACTCACATATGTTTAACCTGTAAATTAAATCAATTCCGAAAATTGAATTTATACCTGCTGAAACTTTGTCACAAACCCACCATTAATATATAAAAAATTGAAAAATATGGAAAGATATTTATGTCAAATTTCCAGAGTTTTTAATAACCGAGTTTTATCTGTGGAAATTAATGTGCACATGATTACATGGATATAACTCGGAGTTTGTTATCCGAGGTTTATCCATGGAAATTAAGTATGTAACCACTACCTGCCCGTACTGCGGTGCCGGCTGTACCTTTAATCTCGTCGTCAAAGACGGCAAGATCTGTGACGTCCAGCCCTGCCAGCGCGGT
>NZ_JAWDKA010000009.1 GCF_032714615.1 Methanorbis furvi | reverse complement strand
AACACTCTGATGTTGGGGGCGTCTTTGTATGTGGTCTCGCTTGAAAAAAGAACCGCAAATCCACGCAAATCTCGCCCTTCGGGCTCCACAAATCGCATTTGCGAACCGTCGCTCTCATCCCGCCGGATTCCGGCGGGCTCGTTGCTATCGCAACCGCGACGGCAAATGCTGGGCGGCGCCAGTCGGGCGCCGCCATGGGTTGAATGGATTGCATCCGACGTGTAGGACAATCGGAAAGTTTTCGACGCCACGACATTTTACGCAGTGACACACCATGAATATCATCGATAAACAATAGGCGGCGCCCGACTGGCGCCGTCCAGCGTTTGCCGTCGCGTTTGCGATAGCAACGAGCCCGCCGGAATCCGGCGGGATGAGAGCGACGAAGTAGCAAACGCGATTTGCGGAGCGAGCATCAGCGAGCGAGAGCGGCAAGCCCGAAGGGCTTGCTTAGCTAAGCACGGCTTCGCCGTGCCGCATTTGCGTGGATTTGCGGTTCTTTTTTCAAACGAAACCATACTCACCACTTATCCGATTACTTTTTCCAGAAAAAAAATCGACTAAATTATTTCGCGGTATCACAATACCCACATCCAAAATCTCAGGAAATCCCTTAATCCCCTTCACCCCCAATAAGTAATCAACAGAACATGCCAGAACCTCTGCCCACCCTCACCTACACCGACGGCCTCATACCGGTAATCGTCCAGGACGCAGCAACCAAAACCGTCCTCATGTTTGCCTATGCAAACGAAGAAGCAGTCAGACTCACCAGAAACACCGGCTTTGCCCACTACTACAGCCGGTCCAGAAACAGACTCTGGAAAAAAGGCGAAGAGTCCGGCCACCTGCAAAAGATCATCGAAATCCGCGTGGACTGCGATGCAGACTGCCTCCTCTATCTCGTCGAACAGACCGGCTGCGCGTGTCACGAAGGATACTTCAGCTGTTTTTTCCGCAATCTCGACGGCAGCGTACTCCTTCCGCAACTCAAAAACCCTGAACAAATCTACAGCCAGAGATAGTAGACCTAATATTCTATTGGATACCCATAAATAATGGTAGATTTTTTATGATACTCGTACCGGATACCAGCGTCGTCATCGACGGACGCGTCACCGCCCTGATAGAACAGGGCGAATATCGTGGCGCAACGATAATTATACCCGAAGCCGTCTTCGCCGAACTCGAAGCACAGGCCAATCAGGGAAGAGAAATAGGGTTCTCCGGTCTTGCAGAACTACAAAAACTCTGCAGACTCAAAGACGAAGGACTCATCAATCTGGAATATGTCGGGCAGCGCCCAAGACTCGATCAGGTCAAACTCGCCGGTGGGGGAGAGATTGACAGCATGATCCGCGATGTTGCAATCACGCACAAAGCAACCTTCATCACCAGCGACTACGTTCAGGCAGAGGTCGCACGTGCAAAAGGAATCAACGTCATCTTCCTGCGGCCGGAAGTCACTGACAACTTCTCACCGCTCTTAATCGACGAATTTTTTGATGAAAACACCTTTGCCGTATACCTCAAGGAACGCGTCGCACCCTACGCACGCAAAGGCAACATCCGTGAATCAAGACTCGCCACCATTCGCGAAACCCCGTCAACCGAACACGAACTGCGGGCAATCGCACAGGAGTGTCTCGAACGCGCCAAACGTCACCCTGACGGATTCGTCGAAGTTGAAATGCCGGGCGTTACCGTGTCCCAGATCGGCTCCATGCGGATCACCACCACCCGCCCGCCGTTCTCCGACGGTATCGAAATAACCATCGTCCGACCAACCCGCGAAGTCTCCTTTGACTCCTACAACTTTGCCGCAGCACTCAAAGAACGGCTGAATATCGGCAACGGCGGAATGCTCATCGTCGGAACACCGGGATCAGGAAAATCCACACTCGAGCAGAACATCGCAACCTACCTCTCCGGCGAAAACTACATCGTCAAAACCATCGAGTCGCCCCGCGACCTCATGGTGCCCGACAAGATCACGCAGTACACCGCCCTTGACGGAAGCATCGCCGCAACCGGCGAGGTGCTCACCCTCCTTCGACCCGACTACGTCATCTTTGACGAAATGCGCAGATCCGAAGAGCTCGCAGTCTTTGCCGACCTCAGACTCTCCGGCATCCGCGTAATCGGCGGACTGCACGCACGAAGCGCACCCGACGCACTCATCAGGCTTGCAAGCCTCGTTGACCTCAACCTTATCCCGCAGATCGTCGCAACAGTCGTCTTCGTCAAAGAAGGCGACATCACCGACCTCTACAGCGTCAGTACCGTCTTCGGCGTCCCGGCAGCCCTTGAAAGAATCGGCGACCCGCAGGTCAGACCGATTGTCCGGTTCACCAACATCATCACCGGCGTCATTGCCGCAGAAGCATTCCGCTACGAAGGCGAAGTAACCGTCACCTCGGGCGGAGGAGTCCACCCGGCAGAGACAGTGTCCGCACCTGCGCAGTCTGCAAAACCGCAGACAAAAGTGGTCAATGCCCCGGCAGTTGCAGCGAGTGCAGCAGCTCCTGCAAAGGAAATCGCTGACGACGACTATGACGGCGACAGTGACGAAGGAGATGAAAACAGCCTTCGCACACCACCGGCGGTTCACTCAATGCCGACCTACGAAGTAACCGAAGACAACCCTGCATGGCTCGTCCTCGAAAAAGAGATCCAAAAAGAGATCTCACGCTTCACCGAAGGCGAGATCGTGGTTCGGATGATCAACGACACCAAAGCCGCAGTCTACATCGAAGACACCGACGTTCCCGCAGCAATCGGCAAAGCAGGCAAAAACATCGCAGCTGTTGTCAGTAAAGTCGGTGTCGGTATTGATGTTCGCCCACTAAGCGACCTGCCGGGACGGGAGGTCTCTACCCCGGCCGCATCCTCCGTAAACCAGACGGGTGCGTTTAAGATTCGCAGTGAGAAAAAGCAGCTCGCTCTCATATGCCCCGAGTACAGCGGCAAAATTGTCGACCTCTTCTCAGGCAAAGAGTACCTGTTCACCGCAACGGTTGATGCCCGCGGTGAGATCCACCTCGCAAGAAACAGCAGCATCGCCATGGAAATGATCCGGCGTTATGGAGCAGGTGAAGAGCTGAAAATTCGTCCGGTGGACTAAAATACTATACAACACAGGTGATTAATTTGGCAAAAGAGTTGGTTATGAATGACATTGAGCAGGAGATCCGTTCCACTTGGATTCCTGCCTTTGAGTCAAACCCGTCTGAGGACAAAGAAAAATTCTACATCAATGTAGCATTCCCCTACCCGAGCGGTGCAATGCATGTCGGTCACGGCAGGACCTACATTGTGCCTGATATCGTAGCACGGTTCTGGAGAATGCGGGGGAAGCAGGTGCTGTTCCCGATGGCGTTCCACGTCACCGGAGCACCGGTGCTCGGCATTGCAAAACGTATTGCAAAGAAGGACGAAAAAACGATGCAGCTCTACGGCGGTCTCTACCGGGTTCCGCAGCAGACGCTTGACTCCTTCACCGACCCGATCGTCATCGTCAACTACTTCGCTGACGAGTACGAGCGCGTGATGAAACAGCTCGGTCTTTCGATCGACTGGCGCAGACGATTCACTACGATCATTCCTCAGTACAGCAAGTTCATCGAGTGGCAGTACACCCATATTTACGGTCAGGGCAAGGTCCAGAAAGGCGAGTATCCGGTCCGGTACTGTCCGGCATGTGACCAGCCGGTCGGCGACCATGACCTGCTTGAGGGCGACTCAGCAGAGGTCAAGCACTTCGTGTTTGTAAAGTACCAGTTCGGCGAGTTCTTCATCCCGACCGCGACCCTCAGACCGGAGACCATCTTCGGTGTAACAAACCTCTGGGCAAACCCTGAGGTAACCTATCTGAAGGCAGACGTTGACGGCGAGAAGTGGATTATCAGTACCGAAGCCGCAGAAAAACTGCGGATGCAGAAGCACACGGTAACTGAACTTGGCACAATCCCGGGTGCTGACCTCATTGACAAGGCGGCACAGCATCCCCTGACAAACGCACCGGTGCCGATTCTTCCGGCATCATTCGTGGACCCTGACATGGGTTCAGGTCTTGTGATGAGTGTTCCAGCCCACGCACCCTTTGACTACATTGCACTGCGCGACCTTCAGCAGCAGGGCAAGTACCAGACGATTGCGCCGATCACGCTCGTGACCGTTCCTGACTACGGTAAAGTTCCTGCACAGGAGATCGTCGAAAAGAACCGGATTCCAAATCAGGACGATCCCAGAATGGACGAGCTGACGCAGGAGCTCTACAATGCAGAGTTCTCAAAAGGAAAACTCAATGAGAACTGCGGAGTGCATGCCGGCAAATCCGTTCGTCAGGCACGCGAGGATGTAACAAACGAGTTTGTGGACACCCGCGGCAGCATCCTCTTCCATGAGATGAGCGAGAAACGCGTTATCTGCCGGTGCGGCAACCGCGTCTATGTAAAAATTCTCGATGATCAGTGGTTCTTAAACTATGCAGATCCTGAGTGGAAGGCCGAGGTTCACAAGCAGATGCCAAAGATTGAGCTTGTGCCGCCGGAGGTTCGTGCCGAGTTTGAGCGGACTGTTGACTGGCTGAAGGAGTGGCCCTGCACCCGCCGTGTTGGTCTTGGAACCCGTGTGCCGTGGGATCCGAAGTGGCTGTTTGAGCCGCTGTCTGACTCAACGGTCTACATGTCCTACTACACGATCGCACACAAGATTACACAAATCCCGGCAGAAAATCTGACGCCTGCGGTGTTTGACTACATCTTCCTTGGCAAAGGCGACGGACACGGACTGCCGGTTGATGCAGCAACGCTTGCAGAGCTGCGGTCCGAGTTCCTGTACTGGTATCCGTACGATTACCGGTTCAGTGCAAAGGACCTCATCTCCAATCACCTGACCTTCCAGCTGTTCCATCACCGGGCAATCTTCCCTGACGAGCTCCAGCCCAAAGGCATGGTAGTGTTCGGCATGGGCCTCTTGAACGGCATGAAGATGTCGTCTTCGAAGGGCAATGTGTTCCTGTTGGAGGATGCGGCAAACGAGTTCGGTGCTGATACGGTGCGTATGTTCCTCGTGGGCAGTGCCGAGCCGTGGCAGGACTTTGACTGGAGAAACGAGCTGGTGCTGTCGGTGAAGAGGCAGATTGAGCGGATGTGGCAGATGGTCTTGGACGCAAGCAGTGCGACCGGTACTGCGGCGATTGATGCATGGCTGCTGTCGCGTCTGCAGCACAGAATCGAGGCGGCAACCAAAGCTCTTGCAGCGTTCCAGACCCGTCAGGCTCTTCAGGAGGCATACAACGGTATTGTGTCGGACCTTGCCTGGTACCGCCGCCGGCTTCCGGAAGGGTCGAACGGAACGGCAGTCCTCGCTGAGGTCATGTCGGTCTGGATCCGCCTGATGGCTCCGGTTATTCCTTATACCGCTGAAAAGATGTGGCAGGAGACCGGGCACGAGGGTCTTGTGTCGTTTGCGGCCTGGCCGGTTGCTGACCCTGCAAAGATCAATGAGTCGGTTGAGGTGTCTGAGGAGCTGCTCCAGAGAACGATTGAGGATATTCAGTCGATCTTAAAGCTGGTCCAGATCGAGGCAAAGAAAGTCACCCTGTTTACGGCACCTGCCTGGAAGCATACCGTGTTCAGCGTTGTAGCATCCGCCGAGGACAAGCGCAATGTGGTGAAGACGGTGATGGCTGATGCCGAACTTCGAACGAAGGGTAAGGATGCAACCGATGCAGCTGTTCAGACGGTGAAGCTGATTCACAGTCTGCCGCCTGAGCTGGTGTCATCCATTGCGGCCGGTGTTGATGAGACGGCGATCTTTACTGCGGCAAAGGCGTTCCTTGAGAAGGAGTCAGGCCTCGAGGTTGAGATTGTCGCTGCGGACGCCACTACGCATCCGAAGGGCAAGATGGCACTGCCGTTTAAGCCGGCAATTGTTGTCGAGTGAAGTTGGTTTTGCAAAAAAAAACCGCTTCATCTTTTTTTGAATAAGAGCCGCGATGATGAGTTTCATCGTTTGAGATTTTTCTGCAGGTGGTCTCGCTTGGAATAACCACGGAACACACTGAACACACAGAATTCCACGGAAAAAAAAACACAGAATACCGCTTCGCTTACGGAAAACACGGAACGCATGCCTTCGGCCTGCTTACCGCATCGCGGGAAAGCCTAAGTGTACGGGTATTGGTATATGTCACCGTTTTGAGATGCCAACTTCCTTAGGCTTTCCCGCGAAGCGGTAAGCAGGCCGAAGGCATGCGTTCCGTGTTTTCCGGCGCCGCAGGCGTTCTCCGTGTTTTTTCCGTGGAATTTGTACTCTCACAAAAAGATTTAGTCGTTTTTTTTCTGGAAAAAGTAATCGGATAAGTGGAGAATGGGCATGATGAGAAAAAAAACCGCAAATCCACGCAAATGCGGCACGGCGAAGCCGTGCTTAGCTAAGCAAGCCCTTCGGGCTTGCCGCTCTCGGTCACTTCGCTCCCTCCACAAATCGCATTTGCGAACCGTCGCTCTCATCCCGTCGGATTCCGGCGGGCTCGTTGCTATCGCAACCGCGACTGCAAATGCTGGGCGTCGCCAGTCGGGCGCCGCCATGGGTTGAATGGATCGCATCCGATGTGTAGGACAATCTGAAAGTTTTCGACCCCACGACATTTTACGCAGTGACACACCATGAATATTATCGATAAACAATAGGCGGCGCCCGACTGGCGCCGTCCAGCGTTTGCCGTCGCGGTTGCGATAGCAACGAGCCCGCCGGAATCCGGCGGGATGAGAGCGACGAAATAGCAAACGCGATTTGCGGAGCGAGCAACAGCGAGCGAGAGCGGCAAGCCCGAAGGGCTTGCTTAGCTAAGCACGGCTTCGCCGTGCCGCATTTGCGTGGATTTGCGGTTTCTTTTTCAAGCGAAACCACGCTCACCACTTACCCTCTTACTTTTCCCAGAAAAAATCGACTAAATCTTTTCGTGGTATCACATTTTTCCGTGGAATTCCGTGTGTTCAGTGTGTTCCGTGGTTGCCCCAAATAAAACCAAGGACAGAGAATCCCTTTTCCTTATGCTATTTCATAGCGTGTAAGTCGCTATATTAAAAAAATATCAGAGTCAGGCGACCGGATACCGGACATCGTACTCGGTAACCAGATTCGTCCCGACCATTTTCGCTTCCTTCAGCTCAAGCCGGATCATCTGATCCTCTGAATCGATGTGCATGCCGCCGACAAGGGACGGTGTGTCATCACCGCCGACGATGAACGGCAGATGAATCAACCGGATCTCATCCACCAGCCGGTAATGCAGCATATGCCAGTTGAGGGTTGGCCCTCCTTCGATGATCAGCTTGCGCACCGCAAACTCTCTGGATAAGATATCCATCAACAGCGGCAGGTCCACTTTGTCATCGCCTGCAACAACCACATGCACGCCTTTTGCCTTCAGTGTTTCTACACGGTCCGCAGGGGCGGCTTTGGAGACGGCAACAACTGTTTGCACGGCAGAGGTATCCAGAACATTTGCCGTGAGCGGGATATCAGCCATGCTTGATGGTATCACCCGGAGAGGACTCTCTCCCGGAACCATGCGAACAGTAAGGAAGGAATTATCTATTTTTATTGTGGACGACCCGACCATAATGGCATCATAGGACGCACGGGTCTCGTGCAGAAGAATTTCTGCCTCATGCGACATGTGCTTCATCAGGATTTTGCTGGAGGCCCCGCGCCGCAGGGTGAGTTTGCCGTCCGTGGTAATCTCAGAGATCATAAGGACATGGGGTTTTTGCAGTACTGTGTCCATGAAGTATTTCCTCTTGATTCAACGGTAGCAGGAATATTTTCCGGTACCTGAATCCTATCACATTTGTTGTGCCCAAAAGCAATAGTAGTTTTCGTCATGATTTACCTTTTCTATGATCTGCACATAACGACATTCACCCAAACACGAAATTCCTTTTTCTGTTCAGATACTGAAAAATATCATATATCCGAAGGAAAATTGTACGTATCTTATGCGGACATTATTCAGAATGTCAGAAATTTTCAGGGACATAGATCCCTCATGCAAAAAACCTATTATCTCACTCCTCCTATTATCTGATATCATGCATGCGGTGGAGAAGGAAAGGGACCAGTCCAAAACAAAACGCGTTCCCATTTATGTTACTCCAAGCGTCCGGGACGCAATAGTGCAGCTCCGAAAAGGAAACCAGACCTATGGTGATGTGGTTGCGGAGTCTATTTCACAAACATTGAGGAGTGCTGTTTCTCCAACAATGTTTGAGAATCTGCATGCCGTTGGACGCTATCCGTTGCAAAAATCCGTAGAGTTTCAGATGTGGTTTGATGAAGAGTCCCAGTTCTGGTGCGTGGAGAATAAGGAGCTCGCACTGCTTGGGATGGGTGTGACATACTCTGAGATTATTTCATCGCTGGAGGATTGTATCGATGGACACCTGCTTCTCTTTACACGATTTTCCGATGAGGAGCATTCTGCTGATTCTCTTGAGGTAAAGAAAAACCTCGAAGAGTATCTGGATTTTGACTCATCATATAAGCTGTATCTGGAAAAATACGGAGATGATGATCTGTGCCTGTGAGCAAGAGAAAATTTGCAGCGGTTGTACAGAAGAAGGGGTTTCTTGAGGTGCGAAATCGGGATCATGTGATATTTGTGTTCACCGATGCAGCGGGAAAACCGAATGCAAAAATTCAGACGAAGATGAGCCATGGGACAGGGAACGACATTTCTGACCGTCTGCTTGTGTTCATGGCAAAACAGATGAAGCTGGGGAAAAAGGCTGAACTGGACAAATATATAGATTGCAGCATTTCCGAAGCTCAGTATCGAACAATCCTGCGAAAACAGAACTTCCACGTGTAAAACCAAAATACAAAACACGTACGTGCACATACCCATGTGACAGGCGGGTGTCTATCAGTCGGCGGATTCTAATATAAGTAAGAGCTAAAGAATATTTGGTATGGAAATCCCGTCCAAAAATGCATCATGCAGCAGTAACCTGTCATGCATAATGCAGTCAGGCTCATCATGAATATCACCGCTCTTCGTCCACGACTGATTGGCTGCATTGATCCAATTGGAAATTTATTCGTCCGGATTGGGATGAAACCGAATCAAATAACAGTCCTCTCACTCGTATTCGGCATTGCCTGCGCAGTTTGCTACATGAATCAGCAGTTTCTGGCTGGCAGTATCCTTCTCCTGATTTCCGCAGTGCTGGACTTGGTCGATGGAAACGTTGCACGAAAAACCAACCGCAAAAGCGACTTCGGCGCGGTGCTTGACTGGATCATCGACAAATATGTGGACGGACTGGTGCTGCTTGGAATCGGACTTTCCGGAACAGCAATCATCTCCCAGTTTGTAGCTGTTCCTGCATATACGGACATTGCGATCGTAGGCCTCGCCATCATCGGCTCTCTGATGAACACCTTCATCAAACCGGTGACCTATGCAGAGATCGGATACACGAAAAAAGAGGACGGAAAAATCAGCGACCCCCTGGAAGGAGTAGGATTTTTCGGAAGACCGGAAACCATTCTCTGCCTGATCGTGTTCGGTCTCATCAGTCAGATATGGATTGCAGTAATTCTGATTGCGGTCTGCACGAACCTCTCGGCCCTTCAGAGAATTATTTACCTCGCACGCCGTTACGGCAGCTACAAACAGGAGTAACCACTCCGCAATCTGTTTTTTAAATCAAAAAAAAATTATTGCTGTGCCCAGGCACCTTCGGAGCCGTCGCGGTACAGGCTCACAACCTCGCCGATCACAATAATCGCCGGAGGTTTCACCCCTACCTTAGCCGCAACCTCGCCGATGTCGGCAAGTGTTGCACACGTCACCCGCTGGTTTTTGCGGAACCCGTTTTCAATCACTGCAATCTTCGTCTCAGGAGACTTGCCGTTCTCAATCAGAAGCTCTGAAATCAGCGGCAGATTTTTCACGCCCATAAAGATAACAATCGTTCCGGGACTGCCGGCAAGCCACTTCCAGTCGATCGAAGATACCTCCTTGTCAGGATCCTCATGACCGGTTACAAACGTCACCTGACTTGCCCAGGACCGGTGCGTCACCGGAATACCCACGCACTCAGGCACCGCAATGCCGCTCGTTACGCCCGGCACAATTTCGACTGCAATACCATGCTCGCGCAGCGTCTCCATCTCCTCGCCGCCGCGGCCGAACATAAACGGATCTCCGCCTTTCAGTCTGACAACATTGCCTCCGGCCTTTGCCTTCTGCACAAGCAGCTCCTCAATTTCCGCCTGCTTCATCGTATGATGCCCGCCGTACTTGCCGACATCAATCTTTTCTGCATGTGCAGGAAGCGTCGCAAGAACCTCTTCTCCGGGCAGCTGATCATACAGAACAACATCCGCAGAATCGATAACCTCACGCGCCTTTGCCGTAAGAAGCCCGAGACCTCCGGGTCCGGACCCCACTAAAAACACTTTTCCAGTCATACCTTTAGTCCGAGGGCAGCCCTCGCCTCCTCAATCAGATCAGATGCAATTTCTTTGAACTGCACACCGATCTCTCGTGCCTCCTCAATACTTCCGACAGTCCCGGTAATCCGCTCACCGCGCGTACCATCAAGCGACAGCACCTCGGCAATAAGATGCCCGTTCTGGCAGAAAATACCCTGCGGCGTAAAACAGCCGCCGCCAACCTGCTCCATCACCGCGCGCTCAATGCCCGTATCAAGAGTGGTCCTGTAATCGTTCAGCGGAGCAAACGCTTCCAAAAGCTCAGGAGTGTCACGGCAGACAACCGCGACCGTTCCCTGATTCGGGGAAGGCACAAACATATCAAGCGGCAGCCTAACCCCGTTCACATGGTAGCCCAGCCGCACAAGACCTGCCTCAGCAAGCACAATCGCATCATAGAGACCATCGTTCAGTTTGGAAAGTCTGGTATCCACATTGCCCCGCAGCGGCTCAACCCGCACCTGCGGCATACACTGATAATACCGCAGAAGCTGCGCACGTCTGCGGGTACTTGACGTTCCCACCGAGTAGATCTCATCCACCGGCCGGTTAAACACAAAAAAATCCCATGGAGGGTCGCGGGGAAGAATTGCCGCGGTGATAAGACCATCCGGCCTCTCCGCCGGAATATCTTTCATGCTGTGGACTGCGGCATCGATCTCGCCACGCAGAATTGCGTTGTCAAGTTCGCGGACAAACACACCCTGACCACCGATCTGATGTAGACCGCGGTCAAGCACGGCGTCGCCAACTGTTGTAATAATCTCAGACTCAGCTGCAACATCGTTTTTACTTAGAAGACCGAGCACATTGTTCGTCTGGGCAAGGGCAAGCTTGCTTCCGCGGGTGCCGATTTTCACCGACATCATTGTGCATATACCTCGGAGAGTTTCACCATCTCGCCGTCGCCGTGCGCACTCGACAGAAAGTTGGTCTCAAACTGCGACGGAGGCATGAACAGGCCTCCGGAAAGAGCCTTCTCCCACAATTTTCGATATAACACCGTGTCGCATTCTTTTGCCTCGGTATAGTTTCTCGGAGCTTCAGGACGACAGAAGTACTTGAACATTGAGCCGAGCCGCACGAATGTTCCGGGACTCGATGAGGGAATGCTCTCCTCAATGATCCTGGTCCTTTCATCGAATTTTGGATAAATCTCCGGATGCTGGTGCAGATACTTGTTCATCGCAATGCCTGCTGCCATCGTCAGAGGATTGCCGTTGAAGGTCCCGGCATTGTACACCGGACCTGCAGGGGAGATCATCTCCATAATCTCACGCCTTCCACCGAACAAACCGATCGGAAGACCGCCGCCGGTGATTTTTCCAAGTGTTGTTAAGTCAGGTTTGATACCGTACTTTACCTGTGCTCCGCCAATGCCGAGCCGGTAGCCGGTGATGACCTCGTCAAAGATCAGCAGGACATCATGCGCCGCAGTAATCTCGCGGACAGCCGCAAGGTATCCGTCGTCCGGCAGAATCGGGCCGATGTTTCCCATCACCGGCTCGATGATGAACGCTGCAATGTTGTCGTTTTTCGAAAGCAGTTCCTCAAGACCTTCAGGATCATTGAACGCTACCTGACGGGTGTGCGCTGCAAAATCCGGCAGAACTCCGGCTGAGTCAGGGGTTCCGTGCGTCGTCGCACCAGAGCCCGCTGCAATCAATACCGCATCGTGTGCCCCATGGAATCCGCCTTCCACCTTCACAATATCAGACTTGCCGGTAAACCCGCGGGCAAGACGAATGGCTGCCATGGTTGCCTCGGCACCGGTCGAGACAAATCTGAGCATATCAATCGACGGGTGATCGGCCGTAACTCTTTTTGCAAGATCAATCTCAAGCTCGGTCGGGGTGCCGAACAGCCAGCCGTTTTCCAGCTGGGAGGTGATTGCAGCTTTTATCACCGGATGGGCATGACCGAGAATCAGCGGGCCGTAACCAAGACAGCAGTCGATAAGCTGTGTTCCTTCAACCGTTGTAATGAAAGCGCCTTTCGCTGACTTCACGTAAAACGGATACGGTTTGATTGCTCTGACCGGACTTGAAACACCGCCCGGCAGAAGTGTCTGTGCTTCTGCAAAAAGTTCCTTACTGTTGACCATGTATCCACCTCGCAACATCCTGCGCATAGTAGGTGATGATGAGATCAGCTCCCGCGCGTTTTATGCCCACGAGCGACTCCATCACAATTCGTTTTTCATCAATCCATCCGTTCTGTGCAGCTGCTTTGATCATTGAGTACTCACCTGACACCTGATATGCCGCGGTCGGCAGACCAAGCTCTTTGACCTGCCACAAAATATCCAGATAAAATCCTGCGGGTTTTACCATCAGAATGTCTGCGCATTCGTCCGCGTCAAGGACCGACTCCCTCACTGCCTCTCGACCGTTTGCAGGGTTCATCTGGTACGTTGACCGGTCGCCAAACGAGAAACCCGAATCAGCCGCCTCGCGGAACGGACCGTAAAGGGCAGAGGCAAACTTTGTTGAGTAGGACATGATCGGAACTGATGCAAATCCTTCTGCATCCAGTGCGTCGCGGATTGCCATGACCATGCCGTCCAGCATACAGGACGGCGCTACAATGTCTGCACCGGCAGCGGCCTGACTGACGGCAATCTTCTGCATCAGTTCAAGGGATGCATCGTTGTCAAGGTCAGGGCCGTCGCAGGATTCGTGAATGATACCGCAGTGGCCGTGGTTGGTGTACTCGCATGCGCAGAGATCGGTGATGACCACCATCGAAGGAACAGCCGTTTTGATCGCACGGACCGCCTGCTGGATCACGCCATCCTCAGCAAACGCCGAGGAGCCGACAGCGTCTTTGGTTTTTGGAATGCCAAAGAGAAGCACTGCCTTGATACCATCACTTGCAAGATCTTTGGCAACAGCCGCAGCATCTGCAAGCGGCCAGCGGTACTGGCCCGGCATTGATGCAATCTGAACTTTTTCTGTTGCGCCCTCTACAAAGAAAAGCGGCATGATGAGGTCATTGGTCGTTACGGTATTTTCGGTAAAGAGCGGACGAAGAATTGGTCTTCTCAGTCTTCTTAATCGTGTTTGAGGAAACATACTTGTTCTCCACGGGTAATTGCATCAACCAGTTTCCGGGCTGTTGTGATATCGGTACACTCTGCGCTTGCACGTATCGACAAAGTCGCGTCGGCAAGAAGTTTTTTTGTGAGGACTCTGGTCAGGTCATCCATGACCGCGATCGTTCGAGGATCAGCAGGCCCCAGCTTGCCGATCGCTTTGTCACGTTCGCGTACACGGATTGACTCTGCCCAAGTATAAAGTCCTGCTATCAGGTCGCCTGCGGCGGTCCGGTTGTAGAGTCTGACGAACTCGGGCAGGTAGGCATCTATCAGTTCGTTGGCATGGGTTGCCTCATCTTTTCGGTGCTCCATGTTTTTTTCCGAGACCGATCTGAGGTCGTCGATGGTGAAGAGGTGGACGCCCGGAATTCTGCGGCACGAGTCATCGGTGTCGCGGGGCTGGGCAATATCAATCAGAATTAATTTTCGCGGTTCGGGATCAAGCGGCCAGAATCGTTCGTTCATGGTAGCGGCAAGCGGTTCGGCATTGATGATGGCATGCGGGGCCGCGGTGCAGGAGATGACGACATCAGAAAGTGCGATGCAGGGGTAGAGCTGATCCATGCGCATCGCCCGGCCACCGATCTCCTGCGCGAGCTCGACGGCATGATCATACGTGCGGTTGGTGACATAGATTGCCCGCAGATTTTTTTCCGCGAGTGCCTGGGTGACGAGTTTGCCCATCTCACCGCCGCCGACCACGAGAATGTTCCGGTCATCAAGGCTTCCGAGAAGTTCCTCTGCAAGCTGCACGGCGGCAGAGCCGATCGAGACTGCGCCCCGGTTGATGTGGGTTGCAAAACGTATGTCAACTCCTGCATGAATTGCGGTGTTGATGCAGATGTCGGTGATGGGATCAGCGGTTTCACATTCTGCGGAAAGGAGAAGGGCACGCTTAAGCTGGCCAAGTATCTGATCCTCGCCGATGATCATGGATTTTACGCCGGATGCAAGCGCGAGAAGATGGAGAAGTGCAGATTTTCCTTCATACAAGGTAAATCCTGTTCTTCCGATGCTGTGCAGGTAGTCTGTCAGTGCAGCACCCGTGCCGTGTACGAGGATTTCAACGCGGTTGCAGGTCTGTAAGAGCACAACACCTTTGAAATGTTCGCGGGCTGAGGTAAGAAATGCGGATTCGTCGGAAAACCGGTACCCGGCAAGCTGGGTCTGATCGAGCGTGGTGTAGTCGATGCCGGCAACGGCAACCTGAGTGAGAAGTTCAGTATCCTGCATCATAAATATTCCAAAACAAGATCCGCACAGTCTGTGTTTTCGCGGCATGCCTGCCAGATACGTTCGTCGCGGAGAATGGCGCGGAGAACTTCGGCGCGTGCTTCCTGACTCTCTGTTGTTGCTTTGAGCTGTTCGCGCAAACCATGCATCAGATGGATCATATTGTCAAGGCCTTGGTACCGCTCTTCAAGGTCTTCGCGGATAAAACGCGGGACTGCGGGCGCAAGGCCGGACGTGGATACGGCAATAGTATACTCATCGCCTGCGATGGTTGAGGGGATGAGAAATGTTGAGCCATCGCCGGTGGCTGAGTTGCACCATCTGCCGGAGGTTGTTGCGAGTTTTGTGATGCGTTCGTTTTGTCCGGCATCGGAGAGTGCGGCAATTACAAAGTCATGACGCTCGATCAGTTTTTGAAGATCCTCATCCTCGATCTCTGAAATATCCATCTGTTTGATGGAGACCTGCGGCAGGGAAAAGATCTCTGGAGAGATGTCGCGGGAGACGATCGTCATTTTGCAGCCGGAAAAATGACGGGCTTTCCGGACGCCGACTGCTCCCGCACCAAAGAGAAGCACACGCTTTGCGGAGAGATCAAGCATCAGCGGAATCATGATATAAATTGGGTTTGCGTGTTACTTTAAGGTGATGTTTTTCATACTCGACCTCTGCGGCAAATCCATAGTGTGAAATATATATGGATTCGTATGTTCTATTATGAGTGATTCAGCGAAGACGATTCCGGAGCTTGTGGCAATGCTGCATAATCCTGATAAGAATGTGCGGAATGCTGCTGCGATCGAACTTGGAAGCCGCGGACATGACGGGTTTTTGGCAGCGCTTCCCTTGCTTGAGGATGAGTCATGGGTTGTCCGTTACCGCGCCTGCGAGATAATCGGGATGACGAAGGTGCCGGAAGCATATCCGGTGCTTCTTCAGACACTGCACGATCCCCGCGATCATGTCCGGTACATGGCGGTCAAAGGCCTCGGCCTCCTTGGCGATGTACGGGCATTGCCTGAGGTTGTCCGGATGCAGCAGGATGAAAATCCGTTCGTGCGAAGGATTGCGGGAAAAATTGCCGGGGAACTCTCCGGCTCTGCCTAAATATTTTTGAAACGCGAATCGCATGCCTTCCACACGTCGTTCCGTCGTGTTTAACTCCTCCTTTCAGGAGTCGTTTCGGCCTGCTCACCGCTTCGCGGAATAGCGCGAATAAAAATCGCCAATGGCGATTTTTGAGAGTTTAGTATAGTTACTTATCTTTAGGCAGAACTATCCATTCAGAAAAATAGTGAATGTTCTTTTTTTTTTTGAAAAATCGCCATTGGCGATTTTTTTATTCGCGCTATTCCGCGAAGCGGTGAGCAGACCGAAGGCATGCGATTCGTGCTATTCGCGTTTCAAAATCTCATCATGATCACAGCATCCAGTAGACCAGTACCGGAAACACAATCAGATACCCGATTCCAAACACAAGAAACACCCACTCAGCTGCATGCAGCGGTTTTTTTGCATAAAACACCGAGGACGCGGCAGAGTATCCGCGGCAGCACATAGAAACATACGTCCGCTCGCCCTGTTCCAGCGCACGGACAAACAGCGAGCCTGCCGCATTGCCGATAACCGTCAGCCGGTACTTCAGCGGCAGTTTGCGGTCAAACCCATGGAAGCATCGGGCCGCAAACGCGCTCTGGATTTTCTGATACACCAGTCCGAACACGTAGAGGTACCGGATGGTAAGCCCCATCACCACCACAAACAGTCGTGGCACATGCAGCCGTGCGGCTCCTTCGAGCATCGCCTGCATCGTTGTTGTTGCCGAAAGCAGAATAATAAACGAAAGTGAGATCACAAACTTCGCAAACAACGACAGCCCGAAAACAATCGACTCCCAGTACATATTAATCCCGAACGGCAGCGAGACTGCAACATGATAGACATCATAGTACGGATTCGGGAAAAACGGCTGCAAAATAATAAAAAACAGCCCAAACGGCATAATCAGCATCAGACGAATCAGATAATACCGGAATGACGACCCTGACAGAATATAGAGACCCCAAAACAGCATATAAACAACAACAAATGCAAACAGCTCCGCGGTTCCGTACGGGAGCAGAACGGTCACCAGCAGACCAAGCAGACATAAAATCAGCTTGATCCTCGCATCAAGCGAATGAATCGGACTCTTGCGGTACGCCTCCCGCTCAATATCAAACAGCTCGTCAATCAGACTCATGTTTTGCCAAACGCCTTGAGAAATGCAGCCTCAGCATCGCGGTAGGTGTACGCCGACTCAATGGCAATGCCATGATCCTGCATCGACTTGATCAGGCGGGGAAGGGCAGGCAGCTCAAGGTGCGCCCGGGACAAAAGATCCTCCTGCAAAAAGATCTCTTCCGGCGTTCCAACACCGGTGATCTCGCCTTTCTCCATCACATACACCACATCCGCCATCTCCGGCACCAGCTCCACCTGATGCGTCGAGTAAATAACCGTGACACCGCAGCGTGTCGGCAGATCATTTAAAAAACCAAACAGCTCCTTTACTCCCTGAGGATCAAGGCCTGCGGTCGGCTCATCCAGCACCATCACCTGCGGCTCCATGGCAAGCACACCGGCAATCGCGACCCGTTTTTTCTCGCCGCCGGACAGATGATGCGGGGCGCGGCTCCGGAGTTCCTCCAGTCCCAGCATGGAAACCACATGGTCCACGCGGGAAGCAACCGTGTCCGCATCCAGACCAAGATTGTATGGGCCGAATGCGATATCCTGCTCCACCGTCGTTGAAAACACCTGATCGTCAGGGTTTTGAAACACCAGACCCACAAACTTCCGCACCTCATGGAGATTTGCTTTGGTGATTGGTTCCCCGCGAACCAGAATTGAACCTGATTTCGGCTGGATAATTCCGTTGAAATGCCGGAACAGTGTACTTTTTCCTGCGCCGTTCGGACCAAGGACTGCAATGCGCTGTCGCTCGTCTGCGATAAAGTTGACATTATGCAGCACGTCGCGAACAGACGTACTGTAAGCATGGCAGAGGTCCCGGGTTTCAATGAGGTGCATTGTTAATCTAATCTATGTTAAAAAAGCATAAAGACATGCTGATTCGTCACACCAAAATATGAGGAAAAAGAAAAGAGAGGATATCTTTACCGCCTGACCGGCGTTATGTTTCAGATTTTTTATAGACGACTCTCGCCGCAACGAGAATAATTATCAGAGCTGCAAAAATTCCGATCACGAGCGCTATCAGACCGCCGAGAGCCCCTGAGTCCTCACCGCCGAGAACATAATCCGGCATCGGAGACACCCAGCCGATAGGATCATCAGCTTCTTCAATCTCTCCGTGCGCCGGAGCGAAGATATCTTTTGCACCGCCGCCCACGAGAAGCGTGCTGTCAAGTCCGTCAGGATCGCTCGATGCAAGGAATACTGCGGCTCCGCCGATGACCAGTGCTATCACAAGACCGATAGCGAGGAACTTATTGATCGGCATTGCTTTCTTCTCGGTGTTTCCTGCAAGCTCCGGCCTGACATTGAAGATGAGAACAACCACAATTGCGGTGATTGCAGCTTCAATGACACCGATGATTGCGTGGTAAATAAACATGGTTGGAAGGCCGACCGCAAGAGGCACAGCGCCGAGAATCGCAATTTCAACTGCACAGGCACATGCCGCAATCACGCAGGCAAGCCAGCCGGCGACTGCTGCGGATGCAGGAACACCGACTCTCTCCCTCAGGGCTTTGAAGGAGTAGAATCCCACAAATCCTGCGATGACACCCATGTTGATGATGTTTGCGCCAAGTGCGAGAACGCCGCCGTCTCCAAACACCAGAGCCTGAATCACGAGAACGATTGTAAGGATAAAAACGGCTGCAAACGGAGAGCCGAGCACAATTGCTGCAAGCGCCCCGCCGACAAGATGGCCGCTCACCCCAAAGCCGGTTGGGAGGTTGAATGCCTGCAGTGCAAAAATTCCTGCGGCGATTACTGCAAGAATGGGGATTTTGGACTCGTCAAGATTGTTTCGTGCCCATTTGATGGAAAGCACGATAAACACCAGGGCGATGATCCAGAAGATAATACCAACCGGAACACCCACACTGCTGTAACCGAACAGAAAATCAGGTATATGCATCTCAGTTACAATAACACGTATTTACTAATAAGTGTTACGAACAGGTTTCGGTTTTTCAATCCATCATACTTCGTATCATGGATTTTATACCGAGAACGCCAAAGGTGCGGATGAGTTCGGGTCGAAACATCAGTTTTCTCAAGAGTGCCGAGGGCTTATCCATGTCGCCGGAGTTTAGGATGATATCAAGCGTTTCGGGCGTATTGAGAGCATCAATCGCTCTGTCTATCTCATCAGGGGAAAGCGTGCGGCGAAGGTTCATCGCTTTCATGCCAAGCTCCAGCTCCCTGCCGAAGTCTGCGTGCCAGAGTTTTTCATACCCTGAAAGCATTTTGTCAGAAAAGTCCCCGAGCTCGCAGGCATCAATGGCGACGGAGGCCGCATGGCGTGCCGAACGGGCACCGGTGTAGACCCCTCCGCCTGAAGTGGGTTTTGGAAAACCGGCAGCGTCGCCAGCAATCATACAGCCTGAGCCGTAGGTGCGGCTTCTGATGCCTAAGGGAATGGTGCCTGTAACCTCATGTATGTTGGATGGAGAAAATTTCGCGGCGAACGCAGCAAACCGTGCGGGAACATCCTTCAAACCACAGAGTCCTATTCGTGCGCGGGATGCAGACAACGGAATCACCCAGGCAAAAAAATCCGGCGAAGCGTTTGGATGAAGCTCTACAAGATGGGGACTGCCGTCCCACCGTACTTCAGCCTGAATGCCTGAGTAAACGAAACGCGACGGGGCAATACCAAGACCTCTGGCAACAACACTGCGCGGTCCGTCGGCTGCGATGAGAATTTTATATGGCATCTCTTCTTTTCCCCGGACACCGGTCGTGGTGATCACCCGTTTTTCCGGATTGATGCTTGTGACATATGTTTTCAGAAAAAATTCCGCACCACTATCTGCTGCGCGTTCTGCCATCTCATGATCCAGCCGTCCGCGGTCCACGACATATGCCTTTGACACTTTTGCATCAAAGGAAAGCTCATGCCCGGGCGAGCCGCAGATTTTTGCGCCGCTGACTGTATTGAAAACACTCGCACCGGAAACCTCACACTCGGCAAATGCTGAGTTGGACAAAAGCCCGGCACACTGCACCGGATAGCCGACTGCCGCATGCTCTTCAATAACAAGCGTCGAAAGTCCGGCATCAGCACAAAGGCGGGCAGCGGTGGAGCCGGTCGGTCCTGCACCGACCACGATGACATCATACATGGAGAAGTAACACAATGTTGTCTGTAAGAGATGATAAAGAAAAGGAAAAGTGCTGATATGGGGATTCGAACCCCAGTCGTCGGCGTGAGAGGCCGACATGATTGGCCACTACACTATATCAGCAAGATAACTTGCGTAACTAATGTTATCGTAAGCGATATTTATAGGTGCCGATGTATTGCAGAAGTGATTCCATATGTTCATTTAATAACAGCACGAATATGTTTAGACAATGGGCCTTGATGAAGAGATCAAATCCTTGGAGGATGAGATCAGAAATACCAAATATAACAAGGCAACTTCGCAGCATATCGGTCGGCTCAAAGCCAAACTCGCCAAGATTAAGGATGATGCCGTCAGCCGCGCAATGAAGTCTGCCGGAGGTGGCGAAGGATACTCGGTGAAAAAATCCGGCGACGGAACGATCGTACTGGTAGGTTTCCCGTCGGTTGGTAAGTCCACACTCCTGAATAAGCTGACCGGAGCAGAAAGCGAGACCGGTGCATATGCGTTCACAACCCTGACAGTAGTCCCGGGACTCATGGAGTATAAGGGTGCAAAGATTCAGATTCTGGATATTCCGGGACTCATTGCAGGAGCAGCAATGGGCAAAGGCCGCGGAAAGGAAGTAATCGCGGTCGTCAGAACAGCAGATCTGATTGTCATTCTCGGAGATGTCTTCAACGGCGTTCATGTGGATGTGCTGATGCACGAACTTTACGACGCAGGTATCAGGATCAATAAACCAAAACCTGACATCACCATCAAAAGGACCGGGTTTGGCGGTATCCGCCTGAATACTGTCGGTGCAGTTAGCATTGACGTTGAAGAGGTCCGTGCAATCCTTGCAGAAAGCAAGGTCATGAACGCAGATGTCCTCATCCGCGGCAACAATGTGACGCAGGATGATGTAATTGATGCGATGATGGGCAATCGTATGTATATCCCTGCATTCATCGCCATCAACAAAGTGGACCTGGTCTCTGAGAACGAACGAAAAGAGGTGGAGAATGGAATGCGGGAAAAGTACGGTGTTGACCCGATTATGATCTCTGCGCACTCAGGCTACAATCTCGACAAACTGCAGGATGCCATCTATGATTATCTTGGATTCATCCGCATCTACATGAAGCCGTACGGCGAAGAGGCTGATATGGAAGAGCCGATGATCATGCGAAAAGGCAGTACCATTGAAGATGTCTGCCGCAGACTTCACCGCGACTTCGTGGACCAGTTCAGATATGCAAAGATCTGGGGAACCTCAGTCAAACATGATGCGGCAAAGGTCGGCCTTCAGCACAAAGTTGCCGACGGCGATGTTGTTACGATCGTAACAAAACTCTAAAAATACTTTTTTTGGTTGTTACGACTTTGCCCATAAAATCGTTTATTGGTAACTAATGTAATCGTTGTAGCTCCGCCCACGGAAAAACGAGACGCATGCCTTCGGCCTGCTTACCGCTTCGCGGGACCACACGAAAATCTCACAGAAAAACATCACGGGGCAGACGTGAACACCACAGAAATGAATTGTTTTCGGATTCCGTGATGTTCACGCCTCTCAGTGATGTTTTTAGTTCTGCGTTTTCCGTGGAAGGCAGGAATTAATGGATGAAACCGGTTGTTACTCAACCGGGATATCAAATCCGTCACCGGATCCAATAATGATGTGATGCAGTTCGCGAAGCTCTGCTGCGGCCTGGAGTGCACCGTCAATAAGCATCGGCAGGTTCGCAGCAACAAGGGATGCAACCGATCCTGCAAAGATCACGTTGTCCATGATGCCCGGACGAATTTTTCGTGCGGCAAGCAGTCTGCGGATTACCAGCAGCAACAGCCCTGACATGAATGCGGATGTTAAGAGGGACACAAGTAATCTGAGCAGCCGCTTCACCGGACCATCCAGCATCTTGGGAATTTTTTCGTCATAGGTTTCTGACGCATCCTCTCCGCCAAGGTATGCGGCGCCTGCTATCAGATATGGTGCGGCGACACCGGAGAAGGCATCATATGCCCCGTCCTCGGCAAACACGGTATCCTGAAGTGTCCGCTGCCCTTCAAGCAGTTCAAGAAGCATTTGCCCGATGGAAAGATAGCGGTCAGCCTCTTCATCAGAACGAATTGCGTCTCCGTCGCCTGACTCATACACTGCCAACACCACATCGCGGACGCCGGAAACCGGTTGGTGCGTCTGGGCAGCCAGGATTATTTCTTCATCCAGAACAGTTTCGGCATCAGGAAGCAGGGCAAAGACCGGTTGATGATCTTCAGGAAGAATACCGAATCTTTCCGCGAGAGCACGAAGAATGCGGGAGAGACTGCTTTCAAGCGCAGCAATATCTGCGGACGAGATACCGGAAACCATACAGGAGCCGGCAGTAATCAGATCAGCTACTGCTTTTTCCAGAAGTTCAGCAGCCCTCTCCGGATCTTCGGAAATATGATCAGCGGCATCATTGAGTGCAGACTCAGCAGAAGAGATCAGAATATCAACAGAGGTGTCATCTGGCATTGGATACTATACAGTATTGATTTGGCAATCAGATAAAAGAGACACAAGAAAACACATTTTATTCAGCAGACATTTCCGACTTCATCATCCAAGTGACGAACTCTGTACAACCCTTGCAGCTTAATCACATATTTTCGCAGTTCACCTCCGTAAACTGCTTACAAACATAAATCTACTCGAGAGTATATAAGTGTGTCGATGATTCTATGCGAAAAATTACGAAAAAACGGGCCTGGAGGGATTCGAACCCCCGACATTCGGGTTAGAAGCCCGACGCTATATCCTGGCTAAGCCACAAGCCCAAGGATTAATGCTCTATTCTATAGGAGGTTCCAGATAATAAATTCTCCTCAAATAAAATCGTAAAAATAGGATATGAGAGTTATTTTGCCCGCGGACAGCTGCACTCCACCACATCCACAAGAAGGATTTTGCAGCATCCGCGATCCAAAACCCGTTTGACATGGGATGTGCAGGCGATCTTCAGCTGCAGACGAACAGACAGACGCTCCCGCTCCTCATAGTAAACACCGGGAACAGTACTGGAGATCCGCTGCATCGTGGTTGCAGAAGCGGTAACCGTTGCGATGATTCCAGGATCTCCTGCGGTCAGGTCATCCTGCGGAACAGAAGAGAGAAACACCGGATCGCCAACTTTTACCGCAGAGGCAGACACCACATTCTGGGCACTGACAAACTCCACCGTTCTCGGGCGGCCCTTCTTCAGTTCAGCAATAACTTCGGGAGAGATTCCGGCAAGACCTATCAGCTGCATCATACTCACCCGTACATCATCTGCTCACCGGCAGAAATCGGTTTTTCTTCGCTCTGTTCCTGCTCCTGTACATCATTTGCCAATTGGTGCATCATGGCTTCCACCTGATCGGCCTGCTCCATTAACGGAGCAGTATCGACATCAAATCCGTACCTGCTGTTGAGAGCTTTCAGCGCTTCAATTGCCGCACGCGGATCAACATTGAAGTTCGTCTCCACTAAAAATCCGGTCGCGGGAATTCCGCGGAGCTGGGCTTCGATGATGAGACTGCCGGACACGCCGGTGATGCTGAGTGCGGGGAGAACGATCGCTGTATCCTTGATCTTTTCCAGCGCGTCAGGGGTTGTTGCAACGCCAAACACCCGCTCGCCTTCACCGCCGGAGACGACCCCGCCGACAACCACGAGATCAGTTATGGTGGTTTTTTTCGAAAACCATGCAATCAGAGCTGCGGCGAACTCATAGGATATCTGCGGGGGAACCGGCACGTCGGCAAGGACTGCAACAAAGTTGTCCTTTTCATACAGCCGGACCGGTGCCTGGGCGATGCCGTTGGTGGCAAGAGATATCTGCGGCAGAAATCTGCTTGTGACATTGCCGAAATGAGTAAAACCTGCGGTTTCCACAAGGTACTGTAAGGCAATACTCCCTACAAGACCGGAGCCGGGAAAACCGGTTAGAAGCACAATCTCTTTTGCTGTCGGCGCAGGAGACTCCACGCGGACGGCTTCGGTTACATCCATAAGGATACATACTCCTGAATTTGAATAAAGGTTCTCATCGTGCAAATTATTTCGATGAACAACACCGTGTTTTTTTATTTCTAATGGAAGTTATGCGGTGGTGAATATTTTGTATTTATGAAAAATGTTGATCGGGAAAGTGGCAATTGGGAATTATGGGGAAAAGAAACCGCAAATCCACGCAAATCTCGCTCGCTTCGCTCGCTCCGCAAATCGCGTTTGCTTATCGTCGCTCTCATCCCGCCGGATTCCGGCGGGCTCGTTGCTATCGCAACCGCTCCGGCAAACGCTGGACGGCGCCATTCGGGCGCCGCCATTGTTGAAGATGTTGATCCAAAATGCATTGAGATTATCCAGTTACCTCAGACGGCGCCCGACTGGCGCCGTCCAGTGTTTGCAGCTGCGGTCGCGATAGCGACTCCGTTACTGCCGGCTCCGGCAGACGGAGAGCAGCGGTTCGCAAACGCGATTTGCGGAGCGAGCGAAGCGAGCGAGATTTGCGTGGATTTGCGGTTCTTTTTTCCACGAGGCCACGCTTGCCACTTTCCCGATCAACATTTTTCATAATACAACACAGCAGTCTTACCACCTCATAATATCACACCGCGTAACTCCTATTCTAAGCCACCCGGAAAACCCAAGGCCGCAAGGATGCGTTTCACAGGTGCCCAATCAATAAAATTACAAAGCCCCAATTGACAAATACTTAAATTCCCGCGTCAAATAGAGTTACAGTACAATGCAGGAATATGAAGTTAAGCGTGGAATGACCAAGGATCTGCCTGACCGCATTGCCGCAGGATTTTCCGACATCTTTGAAGTAAAACCAACAGAAAAGGACGGGCACTACATGGTCTCGTACGGGAGCATGTCGCGTCTTGAGGTCTGGGCCGGAGAGAAAAACAAAACTGTCATCGTTGACACCGAGACCAACAAAGAAGTTCTCGCAATGCCGGACGCAGAGGCAGACAAAATAATTCTCGACACCAACAAAAGATTCCGTCAGTATCTTGACCTCATCACCGGCTTTACCACAAAAGAGAGGGTAAAGCGGGCGAAGAAGGCCGCTGACGCTGAAGACTAAATATCTTTTTTTATTCATTTCACTGGTGTTGCCTATTAAGTCCTGCCACCCACGGAAAAGCGGAGCACACGGAAAAATATCACGGAGCAGACGTGAACATCACAGAAATAGAATTTTAGAATTCCGTGCTGTTCACGTCTGCTCCGTGATGTTTTTCTGTGAAATTTCCGTGGGCGGAGCTACGGCGAACATTAGTTGCCAGTAAACGAATTTATGGGTAAAGCCGATTTCACTACAACACGTTCCGGATGCGTATAGATCGTAAACCGCGGCGGGCGGACAAAACAGATGAGTGTCACGCCAAAGGTTTGCGCGGTCCTAATCCCCTTCTCCGTTGCAGCGGCACGGGACACAATGATCGGAACGCCGGCGTTCGCAGCTTTTGTTACCATTCCTGCCGGTTGTCTGCCGGTGCTGCCGATCGCACACTCGGTTGGGGGAATGTTATGCAGAATCATATACCCGATAACCTTGTCAACCGCGTTGTGTCTGCCGATATCTGACGCAAGAAACACCACGCGGTGATCATGGAACAGCACCGCACAGTGCAGACCGCCGGTCGCATCCCACACCTCAGCATTGATGGCTTCGCGAATAATGAAGATCTCTTCATCCGTGATGCTGCCGCCGGCCTCGGCATGACCGCGGGGTTTGTGCGGGGCAAATCCTCCAGAAGACTCCATCTCTCCTGCAACACAAACAGTGCAGACCGCGTCCACATACACAGATGATCCTTTTACTATCACTGATCTGATATCTGAAGCAGAACAGACAAGGCCTGCGTCCACAAAAAATCCTACTGCAAACTCAGGGAGGTGCTCAAGACTTGCAACGGTTTTGATAAACTCACTGCCGTTCAGATACAGCGTCACGATATCCTCGGCAACTGCTGCATCCTCAACCGGCACTGCCGCATCGTCGCGGTAGCGGAGACCGCGAAGCGGGGAGGCAAGAGTACCACAGCTTTTGGCAGGTTTTGGTTCACCATCTTTTGGATTCAGACCGGCAACTCGTTCGGGATGCGAGTAGACGGTGAACCTGCCTTCACGCACAAAACCGATCAGCGTAACACCTGACGACTTTGCGAGCTCTGCTCCTTTCAGTGTTACCGCAGCACGGGATACGATTGTTGGAATGTTTGCATTCACCGCTTTTGCAACCATTCCTGCCGGCTGTCTGCCGGTGCAGCCGATCGCACAGTGAGTAGAGGACAGCCCCTGAAGCACCATCCATCCGATCACCTTGTCGACCGCATTGTGTCTGCCGATGTCGGACGCCACAAACGCACAGGAGTGATTGTACCACAACGCCGCGCAGTGCAGACCACCGGTCTTGCGCCATGCTTCAGCATTCAAAGCTTCACGGAGAGAAAAGATCTCATCAGGAGTAATTGTTCCGCCATTACTGACACATCTCTCAGTTTTTTCGGCAGACGCATCCAAAACTACCGCGTCCACGAAAATGTTCGTCCCTTGGACGCTGACCGAGAGAATTTTTTCTGCAACTCCTGATGCGATGAAAAAACCTGCACCAAACTCGGTGAGATGTTCATTGCTTGCAACAATTTTCAGATGCTCTGCCCCGTTGAGATAAAGTGTGATAACCTCTTCACTGACCACAGCATCATCGATCTCAGCAACATCCCCGTTCTCATACCGGTAACCTTTGCAGGACGTAAGGAGGTTTGTATGCATATAGTATCCCCGATTATATTTCACAGTGTGAATGTTCATATGTTTGCGGGGCCAACATATAAAATCATGCGAACGCTCTGAACGAAATCCTCAATAGCGTTCCCGAACGATTATGAATACAATGATAGAGCTCCAGCCGTCTCCAAAAGTCTACTGCGGCCAGACCGAACGCAGCAAAACTCCTGAAGAGACGCTTGCATCCATCGAACCGCTGGTACAGATTGCGGGTATCACGCGGGTTGCAGACATTACCGACCTTGACCGGATCGGAGTTCCGGTCTACTCCTGTATCCGGCCAACGGCAGCTGACGGTGCAATCTCCGTGTATAACGGAAAAGGAGGAACCGAAGCAGAAGCACGCGTTGCAGGAATCATGGAAGGAATAGAACGCTACTCAGCAGAAGCCATGCCGCGCGACCTTGCTGCAACTTCGTACAAGATGCTCTCGCTCACCGAGGACTGCATCAATCCAAGAGACCTCATTCTTCCGCGGACGAACGACGCCGACATGGAGCTGCCCTGGGTGGACGCATGGGACATTGCAAACAACTGTTCCGTAAAAGTTCCGCTCTGCGCAGTGATTCATCCAAACCCCCACTACCTTCCGGGACTCTTCCGGTCCAGCTCCAATGGGATTGCATCCGGCAACACGATCGAGGAGGCGATCTTTTACGCCCTGACTGAGGTGATTGAACGCGACTCATGGTCGCTTGTCGAAACAACGCGGGACACGGGACCTGCCATAACCGGACTCACCGGTCATGCATCCGAGATGCTGGCAAAGTTTACGGCGGCAGGAGTTGAAGTCACACTGAAGGACATCACTTCAGACCTCGGCATCCCGACGATCGCAGCGGTCTCCGACGATGTCACCCTCAAAGATCCGCGGCTTCTGACGATTGGAATGGGGACCCACACAAATCCTGAGATTGCCGTGATTCGTGCACTCTCCGAGGTTGCACAGAGCCGGGCAACGCAGATTCACGGAGCACGCGAGGATGCAACCATCGCATCGTTCCGCGAAATGATGGGCTATGATCGCGTGAAGCGGATGAATGCCTACTGGTTCAAGACCGAGTCTACAAAACAATTCTCTGAGATTGCGGGCTGCGCAACACCGGACTTTACGACCGACATTCTCGCGATCATCGAACGGCTGAAGGCCGCAGGCCTTGCGAGAGTGATTGTGTATGATCTCACCGATCCTGACCTTGGAGTTCCGGTGGTCCGCGTGATTGTGCCGGGGCTTGAGTGCTTTACGATTGACAATGAACGCAGAGGTAAGAGGTGCACTGATGCCGAGCGCCGTCATATTCATCGGCCCAAGTCTGCCGCCTGAAGAGGCGAAGAAAATTCTGCCGGACGCAGAGTATCTGCCTCCGGCAAAGCGCGGAGACCTGACCGCAGCGGCAGCCGCAGGGGCGAAGACAATCGTCTTAATCGACGGCGTGTTCTTTCAGGATCGCGCAGTAGGTCACCGCGAAATTCTTGCAGCGCTTCGGTCCGGCATCAAAGTGGTCGGCTCGTCATCGATGGGAGCACTGCGGGCGTCGGAGATGGACACGCTTGGAATGATCGGGGTCGGCGAGATTTACCGCTGGTATAAAGACGGAAAAATCAATGCCGATGATGAAGTTGGTCTCGTCTATGACCCAGAGACCCAGACCGCCCTTTCTGAACCGATGGTCAACATCCGCGCAAGTTGTGCCGCAGCAAAAGCGGCCAAAATTATCACTGATGAAGAGGAGACAGAGCTTCTTCGTGCCTGCAAGGCGCTCTACTATCCTGACCGCACCTACCGGCGGATTCTCCGTGAAGCAGAGGTTGCAGAGGAGACAAAGTCCGCACTTTCCCAGTGGCTGAAAACAAACGCCGTGGATCAGAAGCGCCATGACGCAATCGAATGCCTGAAAACAGTGAGGGATATGTTATGAACGAGCGATACATCCGACAAATTCCGGTCATCGGTGAGGCCGGCCAGAAAAAACTTGACGAGGCAACCGTGTTTCTCGCAGGAGCAGGAGGACTCGGCTCACCGGTCGCACTCTATCTTGCAGCAGCAGGCGTCGGCCACATCAGAGTTGCTGACTGCGATGTGGTGGAAATCACCAATCTGAACCGCCAGATTCTGCACCGGCAGGACCGGATCGGCATGCCAAAAGCAGCGTCTGCAAAGCTGACGCTTGAAGCATTCAACCCTGACATTGAAGTGACCGCGTTCTCCTCGTTTATCGATGAGAAAACCGCACCGCAATTAATCGGCGATGCCGACATCATCGTTGATGCGATGGACAACTTTGCAGCGCGGTATGTGCTCAATGAGTTTTCGCAAAAGTCGAAAATCCCTCTTGTGCACGGAGGAGTCGCAGGCCTCTCAGGTCAGGCAACACTGATAATCCCAGGCATTACTCCGTGTTTGTCCTGCATATTTCCAAATGCCCAGACCACGAAGGGCACACCGATTCTTGGATCAACCGCGGGAGTTATCGGGTCCATTGAAGCGCAGGAGACCATAAAGTACCTGACCGGCGCCCAGGACACGCTCGCAGGAAAACTCCTGCTCTGGGACGGGGCAGTGAATCGCATGGATGTTTTCTCGGTGAAGAAAAGTCCGAGATGTTCTGTCTGTTCAGAAAAAATTACTATTGAGGAAAACCATGACTGAAGTAACAATACTGGCGTTTGCAAAGTTTCGCGAACTGTTCGGCGAAAAAAATATCGTCACGACAGATTCCAACGCAACAATTCTCGCAGCGCTTGAGAGGTTCGCACAAACTGTTCCCGCAGCATGCGGCGAACTTTTTGAAGAGAACAGACTTCGCGGTCATGTGATTATTATGCACAACCGCGAACGCATCGATGCAGAAGAGGCAGGAGAGATCATCGTACGTGACGGTGATGAGATCGTGCTTTACCCGCCGGTCTCGGGAGGATAAAGAAAAAATGGTACTTGCAGTACAACAAGAGGATATTGATATCGGTGCACTGATCTCCGCATCGCGGACGCATGCGGATGGTGCACAGATTGTGTTTATCGGCTGCGTTCGTGATGACGGCATGGATGCTCTCGAGATTGAGGCGTTTGTTCCGGTCGCAAAAAAGGATCTTGCAGAGATTGCTGCTGAAGCAAAAGAGAAGTTTCAGTTGAACTCGGTGGACATCATCCACCGTTACGGCAGACTCAGTCTTGGCGAGACCATTGTGGTGATTATTGTCGGTGCCGGCCACCGTCCTGAGGCATACGAAGGCTCGCGCTACATCATCGAGCGGCTGAAGGAGAGAGTTCCTATCTGGAAGCAGGAGATCACCGGCGACCGCAAAGGCGATTGGGTTCACGGCGCATAGATCTCTTTGAGATCAGTTTCCATGATATGTTGCCGCATCATGCGGCAACAAAACTGACCCATATTCATGAGTTATTTTTGATTCAAACCGAATACTGTGGATTTTTATTTTTTGTTGCCGATGTTTTGACATTGTGTTTGTAAGTAAAAAATTATTCATATACAGAATACGGTTTTAGCGGCAACATCGGCAACAAAAATATGAATTCCTATTATATGAGGATATTATCCCCTTTTAATGATTTTACAGGCATAATTTTGTTGCCGCACTCCCGGCAACAAAACTCTCCTCAAACAGGGTTACGTGGTGGTGAGTTGTAGTGTCGGGAATTTTTCCATCTTGGTTTCATTTGGAATAACCACAAACACAGAAAAAATAAGAGGATAGGAATTATAACGAAGAACCAACAATAATACTTTCATGTTCGTATATATCGATGGAAAATTCTTCCCCGAAAACGAGGCGAAGGTGTCCATTTTTGATCACGGTTTCCTCTACGGCGATGGTGTGTTCGAGGGAATCCGTGCCTACAACGGACGTGTGTTCCGGCTTGCCGAGCACGTGGACCGTCTGTTTGACTCAGCAAAGGCGATTGATCTTGTGCCGCCGGTGACAAAGGAAGAGATGGCAGAGATCATTAAAGAGACGCTGCGCAAAAACAATCTGAAGAATGCCTACATCCGCCCGATCATCAGCCGCGGGGTAGGTTCGATGGGTCTTGACCCGCACCGATGTGCAAAGCCGAGTGTAATCTGTGCAGCAACCGAGTGGGGCGCAATGTACGGCGATCTCTATGAGACAGGTCTGACGGCAGTGACCGTGTGCGTCCGCAGAAACACGCCGGACTCGCTTCCGCCAAACATCAAGTCACTGAACTATCTCAACAATATTCTTGGGAAAATTGAGGCCAACTACAAGGGCGGCGACGAGGCAATTTTCCTCGACCGCACCGGAAAGCTTGCCGAAGGCTCAGGCGACAACATCTATCTGGTGAAGAACGGCAAACTCTACACGCCGCCAACCATCAACAACCTCAAAGGAATCACCCGTCAGGTGCTTCTTGAGCTTCTGGATAAGATCGGTGTGCCTTACGAGGTCTGCGAACTTGGTCTCTTTGATCTCTACACCGCAGATGAGGTGATGGTGACAGGAACCGCTGCAGAGATCTGTGCAATCACCAAGATTGACGGTCGCGTTATCGGTAACGGGAAGCCGGGAGCGGTCTACCGCAAACTGATTCCTGCATTCCAGGAAGTCACGAAAAACGAAGGCGACGCTTACTGAGTTTATCTCAGAGGCTAATCATAATCTTTTTATTTGCCAACGTCAACCTCTATAGGCAAGACTGCCCTGCTGATATAGTGTAGTGGCCAATCATGCTGGCCTTTCACGCCAGCGACTCGGGTTCGAATCCCGATATCAGCACTTTTCCTTTTGTTTGATTCTTTAACCTGTTTTACATCCTTAATCCATGGACCGCCCACGGAAAATCGGAGTACACGGAAAAATATCACGGAGCAGACGTGAACATCACAGAAATATCGTATTAAATATGAGTTCCGTGATGTTCACGTCTGCTCCGTGATGTTTTTCTGTGAGATTTCCGTGTGGTCCCGCGAAGCGGTAAGCAGGCCGAAGGCATGCGTCTCGTTTTTCCGTGGGCGGAGCCAATCAATCCCAAACTGTGTTTGCCAATAAACGAATTTAGGTGCAAAACCTCTGCAATCAGTTTGTTTTTTTGCCGTGCGGGTTGATGTATCTGGCATGACGTTTCACCCAACCAACAATCCGGTGTTCTGGAAGCAGACTGCTGACGAACTTCTTGCGGCAAAGCGATTTGAAAAAGCAGCCGCCGCATTTCAGCAGCTGTGTGATTTAACGCCAAACGATGCGGATGCATGGTGCGGACTTGGGCAGGCACTCGCGGGCCTTGAGCGGTACGGGGACGCAGTTGCCTCGTTTGAACGGTCACTCGTTCTGCGGCCCGACGCGCAGGACGCTCTTGAAGGACTTGCAGGATGCTATGAAGCACGCGGTGAGTTTGAGAAGGTGGCCGCCTGCCGCATCAGGCTTGGCGAACTCTCACAGAACTGAATTCGAGGAAAGTTCTTTGCCTCGCAGTATCCAATTTTGAAAACAGATATCCAGCGGAAAAAAGTCATGGGAAAAACAGAAGACAAACGATTTCAGATCGCCTGGCTGAGTGTTATCCTGATGCTTGGCATCGCAGTTCTGGTCGGATACTTAGGTACCGGCCTTCTGGCTGCGGCAGGCGTGTTCCTTCTTGGCACCGGCCTCATAATGATTGCATTATCCTTTGCAGTCGGTAAAAGAGAGCCGGTAATCACAGGAGGAGGAGCACTGTTCGCAGTCATTGGCGCAATATTCATTCTGCTCTACTCAGGAGCGGACATGCTGCTGGTCCTCGGCGGAGCACTGATTGGTATCGCCCTTGCGGCAATAGTATATGTGGCGGCAAAGAAATAACAAATGTATATCAGACGAGTTTGAAAATATGACAGATTTACGAAACAAAGTTGAGGATGACCGCGGACTCTTAAAAAAGATTCAGCTGGGCATTCCGGGATTTCGCGGATACCGGCAGAAAGAGGATCTGCGCATTGCAGATTCCCTGCTTCGGGTGCAGATTGCAGATCTTCTGAAGTCTGATGTCCTGCAACCGCTTGAACTGATTCGCGAGCGGGCAGGCAATGCACTTGAACTGGATATGATGAATGACATTGCAACCGTCATTTCTGCGGCAAAGACCGCGGAGAGCAGGGTCCGCCATGCAGAGCAGGGCTACTCAGGAATCTCTCCTGCATACCGGGTCACAGACGTTGAGCTGAATACGCTCTACGAGTTTGATCTGGCTCTCGTTGAAGGGATCAACGGTCTCGGCGAGCTTTGCAAAACTGCTCTTGCGTCAAGTGATGCCGGAGACTTCGGTCTGGTGAAAGCAGATCTCCGCGATATCCGCTCAGGGCTTTCTGAGTTATCGTCAGTGTTTGAGAAACGGATTACGACAATGGCAGGGCTTGGTGCATTGTAATGGCATTATTTTCGAAAGTTAACAAAAAAATCGGGTCCGGCTCCGATATCGAGGGTGCCGACTCCCGGAAAGGTTTCTACTGGGTTGAGGACCAGAAAGGCGACAATGTAATGTGGCGCCTCCCCAGAAACGTGATGTGGAACGACAACGTTCTTGTCCGTGAGGATGAGTACGGTATCTTCTTCCGCGACGGAAAGGCTCTTGCAGTCTTTGACCGGCCTGACCGGTATGCGCTGACGACCCAGAACATTCCGGTGCTGAAGGATATCGCAGGAACGGTTCTTGGTAATGTGCAGATCGGCGAGTTCTTCTGGGTGCAGAAGCGGGAGTTCCGGGACAAGTTCGGGACGAGTCAGCCGCTGGCATTCCGTGACGTGGACTTCGGTGTTGTGCAGCTGAGAATTTTTGGTCAGTTTTCGTACAAAATTGTCGCACCGCTCCTGCTGATCACCGAGTTTGTCGGAACAAAGGGTCTGACAAAGTCTGAGGAGATTGTGGACTGGTTAAAGGCGCAGATTGTGGTCGTCCTCAATGATACGCTGGGCGAACTGAAGGCAAAGAAGCAGATGGGCGTTCTTGATATGCCTGCATACCTGCAGGAGATTGAGCAGCTCTGCCTCGCAAAGCTTGGTCGCGAGACCGAGATTTACGGTGTAAAGATCATGAAGTTTGCCGGTCTGAACATCAATATGCCTGAGGAGGTTCAGGAGGCGATCAACAAGCGCGGCGCAATGTCGGCTCTTGGCGTGAACTATATCCAGTACCAGTCCGGTAAGGCGATTGAGGGGATTGGTGCAGGTGCTGCGCAGGGCGGCGGCGAAGGCGCAGGTTTTGCGATGATGGGCGCAGGTATGGGGGCCGGTGTTGGTATGGGTAATATGATGGCTCAGGGGATGGCAGGAATGGCGGCAGGTCAGCCTGCTCCGTTCGGTGGTCAGCCGGGCGCATCGCAGATTCAGTGTCCGAAATGCGGGACTGCGGCTCCGGCAGGTACAAAGTTCTGTCCTGAGTGCGGAACAGCTATGGCACCACCCGCAGCAGCAGGCAAATGCGCAAAGTGCGGTGCAGCACTCACCGCAGGTGCAAAGTTCTGCCCGGAGTGCGGAACACCGACCGGGTCACCAAAGTGTCCTGCCTGCGGTGCCGAACTCCCGGCAGGAACAAAATTCTGTTCTGAGTGCGGGCAGAAGATCTGAGAGCAGAGTTCAAAACTTTTTTTTTATTTTTTCAGGCTTTGCCCATAAAATCGTTTATTGCAAACACAGTTTGGGATTGATCGGCTCCGCCCACGGAAAAACGGAACACACGGAAATTTCACTGAAAAAAACATCACGGAGCAGACGTGAACAACACTGAAGGCGAATAATAATTTCAAAAACGATTCATTTCCGTGTTGTTCATGTCTGCTCCGTGATGTTTTTTTCAGTGAAATTTCCGTGTGTTCCGTTTTTCCGTGGGCGGAGCTACAGCGATTACATTAGTTACCAATAAACGAATTTATGATCAAACCCGATTTTTCAATAGGAGTCATCGCATAAATTTTGTCAGAAAAAAATACCCGATGAAATTTTTTCGCGGCACAGAGCCGACAGATCATTCAGGCGACGACTTCTTCATCGCCGCAGACAGCGCGTTCTTTATAATTCCGCGAAGAATCGCATTACCGCTCTGGGATGAAGCAGACAACGCCGCAATTACCTCATCGCCGCCGATCTCGCCTAACGCCGTCGCAGCAGCTGCCTGCACGCCGGGCTTTGGATCAGACAGACATCGAATCAGCGCGGGAACAACATCCGGCCTTTTGGAAAAAGCAAGCCCGGTCACCGCAGCGCGGCGGACGCCCGGCACCTCATCAGAAAGCAGAGGCAGCAGAACATCCTCCATTGCATACTTTCGTTTGCCGACAGCCTCAGCTGCTGCCATCCTGACCGAAGGATCAGCATCGCAGCACAGCTTTCCAAGGATCTCGGGAGACGCAATAACCGCCGCAGTCGTCCGCCGAACAGACGAACTCTCATCATCAGCACAGGATTTTGGAACATGCTTGCCAAGGACTGCGACCGCAGCTGTCCGGATCGCAGGATCAGCATCAGATACACAGACTGACACCTTCTCTGCATCGGCAGGAGAAAGCGGGCGGGTCTTGAGTCCCTCAAGCGCTGCAAGACGAATCTGAGGCTCATCGTCAAGTGCTGCGACAAGCGTTGGAACAACGCATGCATCCGCATACACGCCAAGAGACAGAATCGCAACCTCGCGGATATCAGGATTATCCGAAATTGCCGCATTCATCAGAGGATTAACCGCCTCCGGTGTCCGGAACTGACCAAGTGCCTCGACAGCGGAAAACCGCAGCGCATCATCTGTTGAAGACACGGCATCAACAAGCGCACCGGTTGACGAACTGCCGCCTTCCATGAACAGCAGAAGGGCAGCCTCGCGCACTGCCATGTCAGGATCACGCAGACAGGAAAGCAGGGGTGAGTACTCAATCTGCGAAGAATAATTCCTGAGCGTCCAGAGCATCACCCGACGGACCAGCGGACTGTCATCAGATACATGATGCCAAATCTGCGGCAGCATGGACGGGTCACTCAGACCCGCAATCTGATTTGCCGCATCCTCCTGACCAGCAGCATCACTGCTCTTTATCGCCTCAACGCAGCACAAAAAGGTAGCAGGATCCATTCACAACACCAGAAGATCTTTTAGTTTTTCACATCGGTAACCTTGATCAGATGCCAGCCGAACTGTGTCTTTACCGGACCCACAACCTCGCCGGCCTTTGCCTTAAACGCTGCATCCTCGAACGGTTTTACCATCTGTCCTTTACCAAAGTATCCAAGGTCGCCGCCGGACTTTCCGGAAGGGCACTGCGAGTGAAGCTTTGCGAGTTTTGCAAAATCATCTCCGTCAGAGATCTGTTTCATTAACTGTTTGGCTTCAGACTCGGTCTTCACCAGAATATGCGATGCTTTCACCCTCACCATAGTACAATAGTGTATCGCATTCCGAAGAAATAAATTATGATATGATGACTGTTTGACAGTGGCAAGTCAGATGAAACACATGCGGCGAAATATTTGAAAAAAGAATGTCGTGGTCAGTTGAAATAATAAGACCATCACCACCTGCCAGTGCAAAAGGCAGGACCGGCCGTCAGGCGCGGGTGTGACGAACGGTTCCGATAATTTTTGCGGCAGCGTCGATACCGCCGTCCATATATGCCGCACCGACAAGTGCCTCGAAGCATTCCGCAGAAACACGACCGCTCGTCCAGATCTGCATGCGGATCTCACCCTTGCCCCACCGCATGTAGGAGGGGAGGTCCAGTTCTTCGGCGATTTTTCGGACAACAGTCATGTTGACCGAGTCGATTTTTTTACGGGTGATCTCGCCTTTGTCATACTCACCGTCAGCAATAATTTCTCTAATCACCACAAGATCCAGCACTGCATCCCCAAGTACCGCAAACGAGTCCATCGTTTCACTCATTGGAATCTCATGCTCGCGGGCATACGCTGTCCGTGTCATTGCATGATTGAGATACTCTTCATTTTTGAACGTGTATCCTATTTTATCATATAATTTTGTATACGTCATGTAGAGTTCCCATACTGATTTATCAGCCGGATAAGAGCGGAAAATCCTTCCATCTCCATGGTAAGGACGTCGGTTTCGCTCATACCCATACTTGTCTCCCCGTCGGCAGAGAGCATCTCAGGTCCCCGGACGACGGTCCGGTAAACACCGTCGCTTGAAAGGATCTTCTCAGCCTCCGCATCATGCAGAAATGCGCGGCCGGGAATGATTACCGTACTCTCAACGGCAGACAAGTCAAGCTGTTTGAGATCATCAATGGTTATCAGGCATGCGATTTCTTTTGCTACGCCGACAACCGAAGAAGGATCGCCGCCGCATGCTGATACGACTGACTTGATATAAGGAGTTGCAACCGCTCCGGTTATAAGTGTTGCCTTTTTATGAATTTTTGGGAGATGTTCCAAAAGATCCGGCATATTCCGCAGCGCAAACGGGGAGTCAAACGCAGGGTCATACAACGGGGTTCCTGATATCCGCAGAGAAGGATATGCAGCCGCGCTTTTGCAGACGATTTCTCTGAACTCTTCAACGGTGTGCGTCCGCTGTCCGGGAAGAATTGGTGCGTTCTCAAGAATCAGACCCTGTTCGGGAGTGTTTGCAAACCGCATGAGAATAACGCCCTTAACCCCGATCTCACGCAGCCATGTGAGTGTCTGGGTGAGAACGTCGCCGTCGTTTATGCCAGGCAGAATTACAACCGCTGCATAGACTTCGATTTTTGCTGCAAGGCGGCGGATGATCTCAAGCGAGGATTCGGGTGTTGGATCATGCATCCATTCGCGGCGGAGAGCAGGATCTGCGGCAAACACGGTGAATGACACTTCCCGGAGGTTGTGTGCGATCAGAAACTCTGCAATACCCGGGTCGTCAAATCCTTTGCCGCTGGTGTATCCGATATGCAGCGGTACTTCGAGTGTTCCAAGCAGTTCGATGAGATCGGTGAACTCAGGGTAACAGCTTGGGTCGCCGCCGCCGGAAATGGTGATGCGGGTGACGTCACCGGTTACTGACTGGAGGTCTGCAAGGAATGCAGCGGCGACATCCTGAAGAGGGATGAATCCGGCATACTCTTCTTTTACGCCGCGGGTGCAGTAGTCACAGCCTTTCAGAAACGGGAGACAGTACCGGCAGCCGAATGCAGGTACATCCTTTGCGTGCTTGAAATAACAGTAGGCACAAAATCCCCGGCAGTCAGCTCCGGGACGCCCGCCAATGTCAACTGTGAGATGCACCATATTTGTTACTCATGTATTTGGCGCTGCAGGGTTATGAAGGGTTGAGATGTCAAAAAAGTCACAAAAACAAAAACAAACCAAAAAAATTGGAATGGGGGAATAATACCCGCCATTATTAATGATGAGATTATTGTTAAGACAATATCAGCGCTTTGCCTTTGCCTTTGCGCCCATCATGGACTTCTTGGATCTGCGGATCCGGCGGCGAATGCGCTGGTCGGCGATCTTCGGGCCGCGGCGTCCCTGTTGCTGGGTGTTTGCCATGCGGCTTTCGATCTTAGTAACAATGCTTGATCTCTTAAATCTCTGATTCGGTCCCGGTTTCTTAACCTCTCCCTCTTTCTGGGGAACGAGTCTGATCTGACCGTTAACACCTTTTATCTGGTGCCAGTTAACGCTGCCTGTCTTTCCCATATTGAACTCCTTATCTTGTTCGTGCCTAATTCACTTAAATATATCTCAATGACATTCCCGATTCGCCAAACCCAGAAACATCAGACAATCCGCCCGAGCTCCTCATCCAGCACCTCGGAAACCACCTTTCCATCGATCCTTCCACGTACTTCCTTCATCACAACACCCATCACCGGGCCAAGAGCCGCCTTCCCGCGTGACTTGATGAACTCAGCACGCTCAGTCACAATACCGCGGACAAGCGTCTGCAGCTCCTCGCGGGAAAACGCCGGGGCAACCGTTGAAACTGCCTCATCAAGCGTCATGCCGCGGGCGCATGCAGACAAAATATCTGAAACCGCCTCCTTTGCTGCATGACCCGCCTCAACAGCCTTCATCACCGCAATCACCGAATCATCAGGCACTGCGTCAGCAGTCACACCTGCGCGGGAGAGCTCCTTAAGAGACGCAAGAATTGTACGCGCGGCAAACACCGGACGAATACCCTCAGCAACCGCACGCTCAAACAGCGGCAGCTTCTCAGAGAACGCCATCTGGCGCGCCATACCGGCGTCAAGACCATACTCGGCAACAAACCGTTCCGCCTTGTCGGTCAGAAGCTCAGGTATCGCAATGCTCTCCCAGTATGAGGAAGACACCGGTACTGGAAGGATATCGGTCTCAGGATACATTCGTGCCGCGCCCGGAAGGGGACGCATGTAGGCAGTGGACCCGCCTTCAAGCATCTTGCGCGTCTCCTCAGGAACACCCTCCATCGCCATCTTCGCACGGCGGATAACCATCTGAATCGCGCATCTGCACTTCTGTTCCGTTGCCGCAACAATGACCACAGCATCAGACTCGCCTGCGCCAAGAGTCTCCTTCAGGACAGAAACCTCCTCCTTCGTCACACCGTACGCCGGAAGCTCGTCGGTATGAAACAGTCCGCCGACCCCGCACTTCTTTGCATAATCCGACATCTCAGACCCAAGCCGACGGTTCGGCTGAATCTCCATACCGACAAGACCCGCAAAGCCGTGAAGCACCGTTCCCAAAATCACCTTCGCCTTCTTCAGCACCTGCGACTGCGTGCCGGCAAAGACAGAGGTCACATCATACACCTCGCCGTTCACCAGAGCATTGCGTGCCGCAAGCTCGTCTTTGATTGCAAGAAGCGACAGCTGGCGCTGTACCTCGCGACGGACGACCTCGGCAATCAGATCAAGTTCCTGCACGCCCTTGATCTCAACACGTGCGCCGTCACGGATGGACACATTCACATCCTGACGAATCGTGCCGAGACCGCGCTTCACGCGACCGGTCGAACGAAGCGTCATACCGATGTACTGGGCAACATCATGCACCTGCTCAGGTGTTTTCATGCACGGGGCGGTTGTGATCTCAATTAAGGGAATGCCAAGACGGTCAACCGAAAACACTTCGTCGGTCACGCGCTGACAGGCATCCTCTTCAACAGCGACGGTCTCAATCCGGCAGGTGTTGTCAATCGCACCGTTCAGCGCAACAAGCGCAGTCCGCTGAAAACCGCTTGTGGCAGAGCCGTCCACAATCATCTTGCGCATCGTGTGAATCTGCGGCAGAGGCGTCATGCCAAACATCTTGGCAATCGTCAGCACAAGATCCAGCGCATCAGGATTCATCGGAGCAGGCGGCTGCTCGTCGATCTCTACAAGGCCGGTCGTGTCGTACGTGTAATACGTAAACAACCGCGCCTGCATCATCTCCTCCTTTGCCGCACGGTCCACATCGCCCATCTCTGATGTTGCGACGCGCAGATACCGGCGAACTTCGCCGGTGTGATCCGCTGAGTCGCGGATGAGTGTCGGCGTGTGCGAAAACAGCTTCTCTTTGGTGTTCAGCTGCTGGTGAATCTCAATTCCCGCCTTCAGGCCAAGGGACGCGTAATCGAAGTCGGTCATTTACATCTCCCTCCACAGATCATAATCAAGCTCCCCTTTCAGGTTCGTCTGCATCATCCGAACCGCATCCTCAGGGCGCGAAGTGTTACCAAGGACCCACATCAGCTTCACGAGCGCAACCTCAGGCAGCATACTACCGCCCTCGACAACACCTGCCGCAAGAAGGTCGCGGCCGGTCTCATACACGCGGTCGCATACCTCGCCTGCCTGACACTGGGACGTCATCACAACAAAGGTCCCGGAAGCGCTCAACGCAGCTATCTTTTCGATGCAGTCGGTACCCACATGGCCAAGACCGGTTCCTGAGATCACAAGCCCGCGGCAGCCGGAAAATGCATCAAAGAGATTTGGATTCATTCCCGGATAGTACTGGAGAAGGCCGCAGTTCGGCTCAAGTCGGTCAAACAGCCGCAGCTCGTGCGTGCCGCGAAGCACTGCATCACCATTCAGATTGACATTTCCGTCTGGATAGGAAACCACACCGACCGGCCCTCTGCCAACGCTCTGGAACGCATCGCGGCGGGAGGTGTGATTTTTCCGGACGCGTGTTCCGCGGTGAAGGGCGCACGCAACATCATCTGACGTTGCATGCATGCAGACAACAACCTCGCCGAGATCAGAGATGCCTGCCTTCACCGAACAGATGGCATTCATCGCATTGTCACTGCTCGGTCGGTCGGCAGACCGCTGGGCTCCGACAAAAATTACCGGCACCGGCGTCTCAAGCATGAAGGACAGCGCCGCAGCGCTGTACAGCATCGTGTCGGTTCCATGGGTTACGATGACACCCTTTGCACCTGCTGCAATCTCATCATGGACCGCACGGGCAAGCTCCTGCCACATCGCAGGATTCATGTTCTCCGAAAGAACATTGAACGGCTGGAGTGTGTGGTAGCGGGCAATGTCTGCGAGCTCCGGGATTGAGCGGACGATATCTTCAGCGGTGAACTTGGAAGAGACAGCGCCCGTCCGGTAGTCAACCGTGCTCGCAATCGTTCCACCGGTGGAGACAATTGCAAGCAGCGGCAGTTTTGCATCCTGTTTCAATGGCTCAACCGCAGCTTTTGCGGGAGCGGCGGCCGAACGTTCCGGGGCGGGTGTGCAGACGGACTCAGGCACACAGATGTTGTAGCCGCTCGAAAGTTTCACGACAGCGTTGCCGTTTGCGCCGGAGATGTACATCCCGTGGAGTTCAAGACCTGCAAACGCCACGTTCACAGGATCGCTATTGGAAAATGTCATGCAGTTAACCTCATGTAATCAGATTCTATTTTGTCATCGGCCGCAGACAGCGCGGCACGAAGAGCGGCAGCAGCCGACTCGTCGCGGTCGAGAGCCGCAGCCGCGTGTGCAACAGCAGTTCTCATCATCGCAGGACTTGGAGCGCCGGCACTCTGTTTTGCTTCAACCATTTCAAGTGGAGAGAGTGCACGGTCGATGTGCTCCTTGGTCAGTCCTTTCTCTATCAGTGACCAGCCGCATATCTCTTTTCCGGCAGTCTCAACAATCTCAAGCGACAGACCGCCGAGCTTGACCGCACGGCCGACGATGTTGTGAGCAGTTCTAAACGGCATGCCAAACTCCCGGACCATAAGATCAGCAAGTTCAGTCGCAGTTGAGTTGCCGCGGTCAGACTCTTCTGCCATCCGCGCAGTATTGAACGACGCGGTCTGAATCATATCCGCAAGAATCGGCAGTGAGGACTCTGCCGCATCAAGACTCCGCCACAGATGCGGCGTTAAATCCTGCATGTCGCGGTTGTAGCTCATCGGCAGACCCTTCATCAGCGTGATGCCTGCCATCAGTTCTCCTGACGCAACACCCGATTTGCCGCGCATAATCTCCGCGGTGTCAGGATTTTTCTTCTGCGGCATGATCGAGCTCGTCGAGCAGTAGGCATCATCCAGGTCCACAAACCTGATGAACGCACTGCTCCAGAGCACCAGCTCCTCACACAGGCGGCTGACATTTGTCATCAGAATCGAGAGAGCAGAGAGGACTTCAAGAATAAAGTCCCGGGACGCAACACCGTCCATGGAGTTTGTCATGGGAGCAGAGAATCCAAGATACGCTGCGGTCAGCGCACGATCAATTGCAAAACCGGTTCCCGCAAACGCTGCCGAGCCGAGCGGCGACTCGTTGAGGCGGCGGTATGCATCGGTCAGCCGGCTAAAATCCCGCGCAAACACCGCTTCATACGCAAGCAGATAATGCGCAAGCGTTGTCGGCTGCGCATGCTGGAAGTGCGTGAAGCCGGGCATGATGCTTGTTGCATGATGCGCAGCCTGATCAATCAGAGCGCGGCGAAGGGCTGCAAGGCCCGCAAGAATCTCCAGAATGTCCTCGCGGGTCTGCATGCGAAGGCAGGTCGCAACCTCATCGTTTCTGCTGCGGCCAAGATGCATTCTTCCGCCGGCATCAGCGCCGGCATCAGCGATCAGCTGCGCTTCGATTCCTGCATGAATATCCTCATGGTTTGGATCAAACACCGACTCAGGAAGACCCTCAGTCCGGTACCGGTGAAGATGTGATAAAAGCAGCTGCGCAGATTTTTTGTCGATGAGATTTTCTCGGAGAAGCATCAGAATGTGTGCCATGTCCACACGGATGTCGCAGTACGCCATCCGTCGGTCAGCATCCATCGATGCAAGAAACTCTGCAACAGCAGAACTCCGGTCGCCGCCGAGACGGCCTTTACGGATCTGATCACTGCTCTGCATGACCGCTCTCCCCGCATCCCTCTTCTTTTTCCTCTTCCTCGATCTCTTCCTCTTCGCAGCACTTCAGCCGCTCGGCTATCCACTCCTGATCCACAGCCATGCAGTCAACGGTCGGCACATCCCAGATAGGACCGCCGGTCACAACGCAAGTCTGATACAGCGAGTACGGCAGTTCGAGAACGCCAAGATATTTGTTTTCCTTAAACGCCGCAAGAACAATCTGCCTGCCCTCCTCATTCTCCTGAATTTTCGTGAAAAGCAGATGGTCAGGCACCTGATCAGGGTTATCGGAGCTCAGTTTGGTTAAGGTCAGCATCTTGAAAAGCTCCATCACGCGGTCATCGAGATCTGCTTCGAAGATGAAGATCTTCTCCTTCAGTGCATTCAGATCTGCAACCAGCCGCATCGGTTTTTCGCGGTAAATCACCTGATCAGCAATATCGCCGTCAATGCCGACAACACGGTCTGGGCAGTCTGGTTCAAGATAAATCAGAAACCCGCCTGCTGTTTCTTTGTCCTCGTAGACAAACGGATGTCCGGCAAAACCGGTGCAGCCGCACTCATCACACGTGAAAAGAAAAATCTCGCCGGAGAGAACCTTCTCCCGCAGTTCCGGATCGGTAGTCACATTCACCGAAGGACAGATGGTGATCTGCTGCTCATGACCGCAGTCAGGACAGATGATGGAATCTTCTTCGGTGATCATGATCGCTCCTTCGGTGCTGCGGACTGCACCCAGATGCTGTCAACTACCGAGTAGCCCAAGACCGGACGGTCCCAGATGCCGTGCATCAGCATCTTGATCTTTTCATAGGTATCGAACGGGACCTTGATCGGTTCAAGAAACTCATCGCCCTTTCGCGGAACAAAAATCAGCGACCTGCCGGCGCACTCAAACAGATCCTCTGCATAGTAGAGCTTGTCCGGCAGCATCTCCTCATGCCGCGCAGCCATCTCGCGAAGGATGGAGTCCTTCATGGTTTCAACAATCCGGTCGTCAAGATGATCGCGGAAGATGAATGTTTTTTCACGCAGATCGTCTGAGCTGTGGGTCAGCCGCAGCTGCATCTCAGGCAGCAGATGGGCAGGCAGAACATTCGGGAGTTTTACCTCGCGGTCCTCAGTATCCGGAGCAAAGAACACCGAGTACTTCCGGTCAAGATCATGGTAGAGCATAGGATACTCAACTTTGCCGGAAAAGCCGCACTCATTGCAGGAGAGCATAGTGAGGCTGCCTTCGGTATATTTTTCTGCAAGACCGGGATCAGAGGAGGCGTTGATGCTTGGATACATCGTGAAGTCCTGCTTTGATCCGCATTTTGGGCAGGTAATGGTTTTTACTACTGGTTTCATGACTTTACTCCTTTCTTCCGCTCGGTCCTCTGTGATGGTGGGCAAACTCACTGTCTTTGATGACGTCACCGGTAAAAACCGGGCCGTCGCGGCAGACGCGAAGGCCTTCATGGTCCATGCAGCAGGAGCCGCAGACACCAACTCCGCATTTCATGTACCGGTGCATGGAGAACTGACCGCGTGATTCGATTCCTTTGGCAACAAGCCGGTCGAGAATTCCTTTCATCATCATCTCAGGACCGCAGACGCAGATAGTGTCATACCCGGTGACGTCAAGCTGGTCGAGAATGCCGGTGACAAAACCATGATAGCCGCGGGTTCCATCATCAGTCGCAATCTTCAGGTCGGTAACGCCTGCAAGTTCGTCAGGGAAAACAAGCTCGGCAGCAGTTCGTGCACCAAGGATAAAGGTGTCAACCTCGCCGGTCGCGGCAAGGGTGAAGAGCGGTGTGACCCCGATGCCTCCGCCAATAGCGAGCACGCGGCCGGTCGGATAAAATCCGTTGCCGAACGGTCCCCGGATACCAATCTTGTCGCCTGCTTTGCAGTTGAAGAGGGCAGACGTTGCGTCGCCCACTTTCATCACGGTGATTGCGTTTGCCGCAGAGAACGCCATCGGTATTTCATCAACGCCCGGTATCCAGACCATGCAGAACTGGCCAGGTCTGAAGTTGAAGAGTTCATCGAAGACGAAAGTCTTCACCGTCGGTGTTTCATCGATTATCGCGGTGATGGTGGTTACTGTCGGCATGTGTTCTTCAGTCATGAGCGCACCCCACAATTTCCTCGGCAGGTATTCCGTCTGCCGCGTAAAGATCCTCGGCAATGTCAGAGAAGACATTGACGTTGTCGTAAACCGCGCTGCCGATCTCAACTGCGGACGCTCCTGCCATCATCATCTCAAGCACATTGTCTGCGGTGGAGATGCCGCCGCAGCCGATGATGGGAATGTCGCATGCTTCGTAGAGATCGTAGACGCACCTGACCGCGATCGGAAAGACCGCAGTCCCGGAAAGGCCGCCGAACTTGTTGCCGAGAACCGGACGGCGCATGCCTGTTGAGATGCGCATTGCTTTGACGGTGTTGATGGCAACAATTGCGTCAGCACCTCCTTCTTCAGCGGCACGGCCGATGACACCGATGTCTGCAACGTTCGGCGTGAGTTTGACCCAGACCGGTCTGCCGAATGCCTTCACGGCTTCGGTGCACTCGCGCACGACACGCGGGTTTGCGCCAATCGCAGCGCCGTATCCTTCGGCGTGCGGGCAGGAGAGGTTGAGTTCAAATGCCTGAGCGGTCGGGAGCCACTCGGCAACTTTGGCGAACTCTGCAGGAGTTCCGCCGAAGATGCTGACAACGACCGGTTTTTGTGCGGCAAGCAGGGGGGAGATCTCTTCTGCGAACTCTTTTGACGGGTTGGGGAGACCCATGGCGTTGAGGATGCCGCCGGCGACCGGAATTAAGGAAGGGCCGTGATGACCATCCTTTGGTTCAGGCCCGATGGACTTGGTAACAACTCCGCCTGCTCCGAGGCGAAGCATTCGTGACAGCGATGCGGCGGTGGTCCCGAGAACTCCTGCGGCGAGGAGCATATGATTTGTGAGGGAAACGCCTCCGATCTTTGCTGCCGGTGTCTGCAGTTTGATCATATCTATGAGGTATGTATTGGACGCCGGGGATTATCTTGTCTTCGAAGATGTTGGTGAATAGGGGGATGAGATTTTAAAACGCGAATAACGCGAAGCGGTGAGCAGGCCGAAGGCATGCGATTCGCGTTATTCGCGTTTCAATTTCGCACGAATGCTCTTCTCCACAAAATCGAGAATCGTCTCCGGACTCTGAGCTGCATCCACCAGCAAAAATCGCGAAGGATCCTCAGCAGCACGCGCCAGATAATTTTTCTGTACAGCCTCCAAAAACTCCTGCCGCTCGAAATGCTCCTGCTCAGGCCTGCCGGCAAGTCGCGACATCGCAACAGAAACAGGCACCACAAGAAGAATCGTCATATCAGGCCGGACCGACCATCCCTCATGCACTGCAGTTAGCCATTGCCTTGGATTGGGATGAACGTTCTGAAGCGAAACCTCCTGATATGCAAACCTGCTGTCAGAGTACCGGTCCGAGATAACAACCCTGCCGCTCGAGAGTGCCGGACGGACAACATCAGCAAGATGCACCGCATGATCAGCCACAAACAGCGCAGCCTCAACAAGCGGATCATCATTTTTCGCAATCGCACGCCGCACTGCATCACCCAGATACGGACTTCCCGGCTCCCTGGTAAACAGCGGATCCAGATCAAGAAGTCTGCTCTTCAGTCCGGCATACAGCGTTGACTTTCCGGCACCGTCAATACCCTCAAGCGTAATTAACAAAACGAACCCTCCTGAATAATTTTCAGCGGCACCGTTCCCTTATGAACAGCAGTCGAAACAATCGCCCCGTCAAATCCGGCGTCCGCAAGAGTTGCCAGATCCTCAGTAGACCGCACACCCCCGCCATAAAACAGCGTCTTCTCACAACAGCTGCGAAGATTCTCAGCAACGGCTGGATCAATACCTGAAGACGTCCCGACCGATGAAATATTCAACAGAATACACCCCGCAAAGTTCGTATCATTTGCCAGACGAAGAACATCCTCCGGACAAAAACCTGACGGATCAGAAATCTCTGAAGGAAGAAGCTGGGAAAAATTCTGCCTCGCAACAACGCTTCCGTCTTTTACATCCACGCTCAGAAAACCCCCCATAAACTCATCCATAGGCGCATCAATCGTTTCCGTACCCACAATATTGTGAATGTTGCACCCGTGAAGATACTCCTCAGGAATACTGCACCCGCGATCCACCCACAGACCATCAACAAAATCCGCAAGACGAAGAATCATCTTCGTATGATCCCCGGAAAATCCGATCCGATCAAGGTCTGCCGCATACAGATATCTCGGTCTCATCACCGAAATATATGCAGACGGCTCAGCCGACGGCGACAGACCCCAGTTCAGCGGCAGATAATTTGCGCGGTCGCCGCAGCTGCCGTGCACCACATAACCCCCTTTCAGATCTACTGCGAGTACAACATCCATTCTTCTCACCACATATATGCCATAGGAATCGATAAATTGAATGCCCTTATTAGGGGTAAAGACCATATAATATCCATGAAACTCTTAGTCAGCCCAAGTTCAATAGAAGAGGCAAAGTTCTGCCTCGATGCTGACATTATCGATGTAAAGCGTCCCGCTGAAGGGTCGCTTGGTGCTAATTTTCCGTGGGTCATCCGCGAAATTAAGAAACTTGCCGGAAACAAACCGGTCTCTGCCGCAATCGGAGACTATGGTCCGACCCCGGGCAATGCAGCTCTTGCCGCATACGGTGCTGCATGTGCCGGCGCAGACTTTGTAAAAATCGGACTCATGTTCAACGACAAAACCGCTGCACATGAAGTGATCGAAAGCGTCGTTCGCGCAGTCAAAGAACCGTTCCCGGAAAAAACCGTGGTGATTGCTGCATACTCTGACTACGTCAGACTCGGCAGCATTGCCCCGCACATCATGTCCCCCATCGCAGCAAAATGCGGTGCAGACTTTGCCATGATTGACACCGGTGCAAAAGACGGAAAAAGCACGTTTGAATTTATGAACAAGGAAGCCCTCAAAGCATTCACCGAACAGAACAGATCTCTGGGCCTTGGAACAGCACTTGCAGGCTCCCTCAAGTTTGAAGACATTCCAGTCCTCAAAGAGATCAATCCTGAGATCATCGGTGTCCGCGGCATGGTTTGCGGCGGAGACCGGACAACAATGGTCAAAGCAGAGTTGGTGACAAAAGCAATTCAGATGGTCAGGTAAACAACATGTACAGTGAAAAACTCAATATCCCAACGGCATTAACATTCGACGACGTGCTGATTGAACCGGCTGAGTCATGGACCGAGCCGAACGACGTGAATGTGCAGTCACGATTCTCCAAAAACATTCCGCTCTCAATCCCGCTCGTGAGTTCTGCAATGGACACGGTCACAGAGTCGGCGATGGCAATCGCCATGGCACGCGCCGGCGGTATCGGAGTTTTGCACAGAAACTGTACGCCGGATCATGAGGTTGCCTCTCTCACCCGCGTGAAAAATGCGGAGAAGGTCATTGAACGTGATGTCCGCTACGTCACGCCGGAAACAACAATCGCCTTTGTTGCAAACCTGATGGACATGCACGGCATCGGCGGTGTTCCGGTTGTCGGTCTGAAAGGAAAACTGGTTGGTATTGTCTCCCGCCGCGACGTGCGCGGAGTTATCCACAAAATGGGTTCTGAGACCGTGCAGACGATCATGACCAAGCGGCCGATCACGGTGAAGGACAACATCACTGCAGACGAAGCCATCAACATGATGTATGCAAAAAAGGTCGAGCGGCTGCCGGTCGTGGATGACAAAGGAAAGCTGACCGGTATCATCACCATGCAGGACCTGCTGGAAAAACAACAGTACCCAAATGCAAACCGCGACAAGTCAGGCAACCTCCGTGTTGCAGCAGCGGTCGGGCCGTTTGATATGAACCGCGCTTTGATGCTTGCTGAAGCTGGAGCTGACGCAATTGTTGTGGACTGTGCCCACGGCCACAATATGCATGTGGTCAAAGGCGTAAAAGACATCAAAGGATCTGTCTCCTGTGATGTGGTTGCAGGAAACATTGCAACTGCCGAGGCGGCAAAGGAACTTATTGACTTTGTGGACGGTATCAAAGTCGGTATTGGTCCTGGCTCCATCTGCACAACCCGTATTGTTGCAGGCGTTGGTGTTCCGCAGGTGACGGCAATTGCAAACGTCTGTGATATTGCAGACCCGGCAGGTGTGCCGGTCATTGCGGACGGCGGCGTGAAGTACAGCGGTGATGTGGCAAAGGCAATTGTTGCAGGAGCCTCGTCTGTCATGATGGGCAGCATGTTTGCAGGAACCGATGAGGCGCCCGGTAAGATCATTGTGGTGAAGGGACGCCGCTACAAGCAGTACCGCGGTATGGGCTCTCTTGGCGTGATGACCTCCGGCCAGTCGAGCGACCGGTACTTCCAGAAGAAAGGCATTGGCGCAACAAAGTATGTGCCCGAAGGAGTGGAGGGAGCGACTCCGTACGTCGGCTCGGTGAATGATGTGATTTACCAGACGATCGGAGGCCTGAAATCTGCGATGGGATACACGGGCTGCAAGGATATTGAGACGATGAGAAAAAATGCACGTTTCGTGCGCATCACTGCGGCTGGTCTCAAAGAGAGCCACCCACATGATATTTTAATTACGGACGAGGCCCCGAACTACCGTGCGGGACTCTGATTTTTTCTTTTTTTCAATTATTTTTACCAAACAAACTACCGAAGATCGATTTGAAAAAAGTAAGATTATATCTTATAGTTTGCCGGGATGATCATCACGCGGATGAGTTTGATGTACTCGTCAATCAGATCCAGCGGGTTTGGAATGGTGATGCCGCCGAAGGAGAGCGCAGGCATGCTGAAACCACCTGATGAACCGCCCGAGGAACTTCCGCTGGAAGAGGAGGAGCCGCTGTTATCCTCGGTTACCCCGCTACGGGTGACCTTGATAAATTTCATCGCTGTGTTCTCATTGCCGTAGTTTGCATCAGATGCGACAAGAGCCACCCGGAAATCACCTTCACCACTGAAGGTGTGGGTCGGATTTCGTTCATTGGAGATAGCACCGCCATCGTTGAACGTCCAGAACCAGTTGCCCGGATTGCCGGTTGATTTGTCGGTAAAGTGGATGGTCATCGGGTTGGACGAGTCAACGCTGAACTCAAAGTGAGCGGTTATGGCAGCAGACGCAGGGATTACAAACACTGCTGTCGTAAGCAGGATTGCACAAAGAATTACATATTTTTTCATGTTATATCACCTCATATCTCTAAGTTATACTTCTCCGGATTCATCATTGCCAGAAGAAGGCGGATAAATTCGTCTATGACATCCATGGGGTTGGGGATGAGTTCATCATCAGCGGAAAGAGAAGCCGCCAGTACTGCCGGGGATGTTGTCGCTACGGTTGTTGTCGGGGCAGTTGTTGCTGCGGTTGTTCGAACAGTGGTCGGAGCAGTTGTTGCTTTGGCACTGACAGTAATCGTTTTGTAGGTGGTTACTGATTTTGAACCTTTAATGGCCGCAAGTTCAACCTCATATTTTCCTTCTCGATCAAATGTGTACGTGATATTTTGGCTTATCAGTTCCTTTTGAACGGTCCTGGAACCATCATCAGTCTTGTAGATAGTCCATCTCCAAGAGGTGGGACCACTGGATTTGTCGGTAAATTTCACCTCAAGGGGAGCTGCACCGGATGTTTTAGAGGCATCAAAGGAAGCAACGAGATCAGAAACAGTAATCTTAGTTTCCGCATTATAATGCTCATTATTGGCTGTGACCACAAGCGTTACTGTATATGTCCCATCCTCAGTATACGTCCAAGAGGGGGCTTTGTAGGTCGCATTATTTTTTGAAATCCACGAATTAGAATCCACACCAAATTCCCAATTCACATCTGAGATATCCGTCTCAGGGATAGTAGTATTCAGTTTGAACTTGACCGTAAGAGGCACGGCACCTTTAACCGGCGTTGCATCAATGGCAACCTTATATGTGGATGTATTTCCCTTTACCGTGATGGTCTCTGATTTCTTTACAGAAGTTCCATTCGTGTTGGTTGCGGTGAAGTTTGCAGTATATGTTCCTGGTTTCTCATAAGTATGCGTTGTTTCTGCAGTTGTGGCAGATTTTTCGTCTCCAAATTCCCATCTGACAGAGTCTGAGTTGGTAGCTGTTGCTTTGAAAGTTACTTTTAACGGAGCAGTTCCTGTTTTTGGACTAACTTCATTGATTTTGGTTTCCGGAACAATTTTTGTTTTTTCAGTTGCAGTAATCTCCTTCGTATAAGCATCAGATGTAATTCCATTTTGAGTCACAACAAGTGATACATAATATTTTTTGGCAGTCGTAAAACTATATGTTGGATTTGCTTTATCACTGGTTTTACCGCTTTCGAATGTCCACAAATAAGTCACATCACTCGCAGGACTACCCGTAAAAGTAACATTAAGTGGAGTTTCACCGGACTCTTTAGAGGCTGTAAATGATGCAACAGGTTTGATGGTAATTTCTTTAGAACCCTCAGATGATACATTCGTTCCCGATGCAGTCACCTTAACGGTATATTTCCCGGCAGAATCAAACGTTTTTTCGAAAGAGGCACCATTTTTACCATTAGCACCATCAATTGTCCAGGAATAAGTGACGTTATCACCTTGCGTAACAGAGAAGATCACTTTTTCTCCGACTTTTGCCGTGGTGGGACCGGTAATTGTCAATTCCGCTGCACTCACCACCCCCACAGCCACCAGCCCCAGGACCAGAAGCAGCATGAGAATTTTTCTCATCCCGCTCACCTCAGATCATCCCAATCGCAACAAGAATCGCCGCAACCACAACAAGACCGAGAATCGCGCATCCTGCAGCTGCTCCTCCGCGCATGTCAAGTGCTGCACCAAATCCTTTCATCGTTGCAATCAGTGACCACACTGCGGCAATGATAATACCAAATCCGGGAATCCATCCAACAACAGCATAAGGAAGCGAGCTTCGCATCACAACAGCAATGGTCTCGCCAATGCTTGCATCCTCGCCGAACACTTTTGCAAACACGCCGGACAGCACTCCCTGAATCATCACAAAGACCATCCAGAGAACAAACATCACCAGAATCAGCATCACCATCGCCATCATATTCGACGACAGTGCCCCAAAAATCGGGAACTCTGATGCAGTGACCGGCAAGAATTTCGGCAGCACAAATGCGAGCATCACAACTGAGATGACCGCCCAGACGATACCTGAAATCAGGAACAGACCGATTGCATCCTTTGGACCCTCGCGTCCGTAATACTCAAACGCATCAGCAGGTCGTGTCAGGAAACCAACAATGCTTCCCTCGTACGGCTTTTTGACCTTCGGCTCTTTGGGTGCACGCGCACGTTTTGGCGGGCGCTCGCGTCTGGTGCGCGGCTCATCATACTCGCCCTCATCACGTCTGGATTTTTTCTCGCGCTTGGATGGTTTTTCTTTACGTTTTCTGGACGGCTCATTTCTGCCGCTGCCGTCAAACATGTCCGGAACCGACGGCTCGCTCATTGACACGGCTGCCGCAGCAGCAGCTCCGGTCTCGGCCAGAGGCTTACCGCACATCGCACAGAACCGGTCATCAGGATGATTGCGTGCTCCGCAGACCGTACAGTACTTGACCGGTGCATTACCGCGTGCAGGGGGTGCAACCGTCGTAACCGAGTACTGCGCAGCAGATGCCGCAGCACCGCCGTACATTGGCGGCATCTCTGGCGGAATAACCTCCTCGAACTTCGAGATCCACATCTCCCGCAGATCCATTGACGGGAAAAGCAGATGCATATCCTTCACACCATCGCGGGACGCAATGGTTAACCCGATCCCGGGCTCACCCATCTCGCCGGCAATGCGGATCGCTTTTTTCAGCGTGTTCACTGAAAACTCTCCGGCGATCGCAAGCATACCGTTTGAGTTACCCATCAGCACAAATCGCGTGTTCGTCAGATACGCAGTAAACACATCACGCTTTACCCGGATGCCGGGAGAAGACATGTAGGTTTTTTCTCCGGGTTGTAAGGTAAGCATCTGCGGAACGCTTTGGGGAGCAGCATACCCCATTCCTCCCATAGCGCCGCCCATCGCGGGAGCTGCCATCTGAGGAACATGAGGCATCGCATGAACCGGCAGTTTTGCGGAAAGTTGCACCATCCATGCCTCGCGGGAACCAGGCGACGGAAACGTCAGAATCATCTGCTTGACACCGGTCTGTGAACCAATGGTCAGAGCAATCGACGGTTCGCCGGACTCGCCCTCCATCCGGGACGCGTCCATCAACTCCGCAATGGAAAACTCACGACCGATTTGACCCGAGATGTTCTGAAGAATCAGGCGAAGGTTCGTCATATACAGCGTGTAGTATGTCCGCTTGATCCTGACTCCTGCGGTTTTCAGGATCTCCATCTCGCCGGCAGCATATACCGGTGAAGGAGGCATCGCACCTGCGGGTGCTGCGACAGGGGCTGCGCGCGCAACCGCGGGTTGGGCTCCCGGAACAGCAAACGGCTTTTCACCGACCGCTTTACGGATCTGATTCACCCATGCCTGCTGCTCGCCCGCCTTGAAGATATCACCTACCGGAAACGACCAGACCATTTCTTTCTGGCCGGTCGGGGTGGATAAAACAAGTTTCAGACCAGGCTCGCCACTGGGAAGAGTGATCGGATCCGCAGCGGAAATATTCGTGATTTTAAACTCGCGGGGGGCCGATCCACCATCGATAATCAACCGTTCGCTGGTTAACGTTCCAGTGTACTGCTGATTTTTCACCATGACCGGGGAGGAGTAGTATCGCACTTCACCGGCATGCATCTCTACAGGCGACATAGTATCTTTATTACTCTTGATTTCCTTTTATAAATATTTGTCAAACATGACTTTTTCCCTTGATACAAGGATTTAATAGCATTTGCACTCTACTTTCATGTGTATGACTGAAACCTCAGCCCCAATTGGGGGAGACATCTTCAAGTCTCTTCTCCTGAAGGGTATCCTGATGATAATACTTGGTATTATCATGCTGATCTTTACCTTCGGTTCGATCCTTGCTATTGAACTGTTGTTTGGCATTGTGCTCATCATTCTTGGAATTCAGCTTCTGACCTCAGGATCCACATTCCTTGGAGAGTATAAACGTACATGGTGGGTAATTCTCTTAGGAATTCTCGCAATCATCGCAGGAATTCTTGCATTCGTCTTCCCGGCAATGATGACTCTCTATATCGTGTACCTGATTGCAATTACTGTTCTTATCAGCGGATTTACAGATATTGCAATTGCAATTGCTAACAAGACCGGTGAGGCAAACCGTATTCTTGTCGCAATCTCCGGTGTTCTTGGAGTGATTCTTGGTATCCTGTTCATATTTATGCCGTTCACGGGCGCAATTGTTCTTGTACAGGTAACTGCTATCTTCCTGCTGGTCTTTGGAATTCTCGCAATTGTCGAGGGATTCATGGCAAAGAAACCAGCAAAAACCACCTAATCTTTTTTTTGTCTCTACCTGAACCTTATATAGGTTGGAACGACAAGATTTGAGTATGACAAACATTGTAGTGATTGAGGAGACACTTCTTCCGGGAGCCTGGAAGACGCTGCTCCTGAAAGGCATTGTTCTTCTGGTTCTTGGAATATTCTGTCTTGTATTCCCGTTCGCGGCATTGAATGTGAGTGCATATATTATCGCAATTCTCCTGCTCTTTATCTCAATTGCAGCCCTGTTCTCAGGATTTTCTGCATTCGGTGAGCCAAAAGCCACATGGTGGATGATTCTTCTCGGTATCATTGGTATTGTGATTGCACTGATATCCTTTGTCTCGCCTGACACGATGATCTGGATTGCAACGGTATTCATTGGAATTATTGCGTTGATCTCCGGAGTTACGGATGTGATCTTTGCATTCAGCCGCGGACTTTCCTGGGGACAGAGAATTCTGATGCTGATCCTTGGTATTATTGGTATCATCATCGGTCTGTTCTTCCTGCTGTTCCCGACCGAGGGGGCTCCTGTCCTTGCACTGGTCTTAGGAATTCTTCTTGTTATTGCAGGTATTGTCTCGTTTGTTCAGGCATACCTCTACAAGAAGGAGTATGCAGAACTGACTGCATAACCAAAAATTCATTTTTTCTTTTTTTTGAGATGCAGGATGTTATGCCTGCTCCCTACGGAGTTTTACACATTAAGCGATGAGCCGCCCACGGAAAAACGGAACACACGGAAATATAACAGAAAAAAAACATCACGGAGCAGACGTGAACATCACAGAATTTATTGCATTCAAATAGACATTTCCGTGATGTTCACGTCTGCTCCGTGATGTTTTTCCGTGAAATATCTGTGTGTTCCGTTTTTCCGTGGGTGGCTCATGATCTAACAACCAACATCCCAAACCTTTTATCACTCACCCTCCCAAGAGAAAAGTAGATACTGCTATGACCGAGAGTACACGAAAAATTGCCGACATTGCAGAAGTACTGGGAATTCCTGAAGAAGAGTGCAGACTCATTGCCGATCGATATGAACAGATCCTCCCCTGCAAAAAAATCGGCAGAGTACGGGTGTATGATGAGAACATGGTCGACAGATTCAGAAAAGTCGCAGACCTCCAGAGTCAGGGACTCCCTGAACCAGTGATCATTGCTGCCATCAAAGGAGGAAAATCCTTAGAAGAACGGGCACGCGAGGACATGAAGCGGATGGGAATAGAGTCCGTGCCCGCAACACCAAAGGAGATGCCAAAACCGGTCCCGCGTACCGAAACTGAAGAGGAACTTATCCTTGCCGTCAGATCAGCACAGACTGCCGTTCAGACCATGGATCACCGGATGGCAGCAGTTCGGGAAAAAATGGCTGAGGACAACACCGCAGTACTTGACGCAGTTGCCAAAGTCTCTGAAGAAGTCGCAGCACTCAGAAACGAGGTCCGCACACTCTGGGACCAAATTGCATCACTCGAACAGTACTTCCGCGAACAGGACGCACAAAAAAAGTCAGGATTCTGGAAACGGTAAAATTATTTAACCGTCTTCCAGCGTATCCTGATACCGGAGGAAAACACCTTCATCAGCAGATCTGCTTTTTTCAGGGCAGTCCTCTGCTCAGGAGATCCTCTCCCCAAGCCCTCGCAGGAAATAACAACAGTATTTTGCAAAATCTGTGCAGAAACAGATCGGACAACACTACCATGCGACCGGTCAAGACCGTCTGCAACACGAAGAATACCTGAGAGAAGATCAACGATTTTTTTATCGCGGCGACTGAGATCACCATAGAGAAAGTGGCGTTTCTTCGGAAGAGCCCCGCGATGATACCTGACAGCAAGAGCAACCAGAATTCGTTCGCGGGGAGTGAACGGCATGGTCTGATCATGCAGAACAAACATCATGCCAGTTTTATTATGAGTATCACCGGTAATTCCCCAGCCCACATCATGCAGAAGTGCTGCGGCGGTAAGAAGCCGCCGGGTCTGTTTGCCGTACCGTTTCGCAGAAACGAGATCATCGTAGAGAGCAAGAGCCAGACGGGTCACCTGATCCGCATGGCAAAAATCCTCGTTCAGAATTTTTGCCGAGTCACCCACCAGCATGAGATCTTTTTTCTTCAGACTACCACCAGATGTTTCTCATTTCAATGAACTGCTGCTGCGACCCGATATGTGAAACAGAATGTTTGGGAGGCAGGTACACGCCGTTCGGCTCAAGCACATACCCCTGCACTGTATCACGGATGAAGGTCGGCAGAACTTTGTTGATCAGGGCATTCTTGATTCGCCGGTCGTGAACCGGACAGATGATCTCAACGCGGCGCTTTAAGTTTCTTGACATCATGTCAGGGCTTCCGATGAACACCAGTTCATCGCCGTCATTTCTGAAGTAAAATATTCTGCTGTGTTCAAGGAACCTGCCGACAACCGAAGTCACCCTGATATTTTCCGAAAGACCCGGAACGCCGGGCCTGAGCATACAGATACCGCGAACAATCAGATCAATTTTCACGCCGGCATCCGACGCCTCATACAAAGCATTGATGATAGGACGGTGTGTCAGCGAGTTGGTCTTCAGCACAATGTATCCGCGACTGCCGGATTTGTGATGAGCGGTCTCCTGCCTGATGAGGGAGAGCAGTTCATCCTCCATAAAGTCGGGGCTGACGATCAGCTGCTTGTACTCAGGCTTCTTCTCATCACCTGCAAGGTAGGAGAAAAGCGTAGACAGATCCCGGCAGATTCTCGAATCAGCAGTGAAGAGCGAGATGTCAGAGTAGATCTTTGCGGTCTTTGCATTGTAGTTGCCGGTCGAAACAGTAGCATACCGAACCGGTTTGTCATCTTCAAGACGGGTAACCAGGCAGCACTTGGCATGAACCTTCAGATCAGGGAGTCCGTGAATCACCGAGACTCCGTTGTCTGTAAGCGTGGTTGCCCACTGGAAATTTTCCTCTTCATCAAAACTTGCTTTGAGTTCAATAACAGCGGTCACATCCTTGCCGTTCCTCGCAGCAGCTATCAGAGCATCAACAACCGGAGACTCAGAGCCGAGCCGGTAAAGAGTCATCTGAATTTTCTGAACCGTGGAATCATTTGCCGCAGCATTCAGGAAGTTTGTCAGCCCTTCAAAGCTGTCGTACGGAGTGAACAGCATGATGTCGCGGTCCGCAAGCTGGGAAAAGATCTTCTTTGTGTCAGCCAGACCGGCCGGCAGCGAGGGTTCGTATACCGGAAACTTCAGTTCAGGTCGCGTGACCGGGAACGCTTTCAGGTCTGCAAGACCGATGGGAGACGGAACATCATACACCAGTTCAGGAATGAGTGACAGAGCGTCCACGAGATGGGTGGTGTATCCGAAAGGCAGCCACTGTTCGGTTTCAAGACGCGACGGCAGTTTTTTCGCAAGAGTTTCGGGAGCAGATTTGATTGCTGAGATCAGATCATCTGCGTCATCGCCTTTCAGGTTCAGATCAGAGTCGCGGGTAATGCGGATGGGAACAACAGCACTCGTCGACTCTCCGGGCAGGAAGAGATCAGAGTTTTTGCGCAGAACATCCTCGCGGAAGAGATAGGAGACTTTTCGTTTTCCAACGGTTGCAAACCGCCCGTGTTTGTCTAAAATATCCTGAACCGGAATTACTGCAAGACCTTTGTCAGACTTTGCGAGAAGTCCCATGCCTTTGAGGTAATCGTTCTGCTCAATGTCCTGAAACCGGTCGCCACGAATAATATTAACCGGCGTTTCGGCAAGGATTGCAGAGAGTTCTTTTCTGAGCTGATGCTTTTCTGACTCGCTGCACTTGGCATATTTTTGAAAGACAATTCCCTCTTTTTCCAGCTCAGGCTTCAGCTCCTTTGCCCAGACCCAGGAGGCGATTCTCATCATGAAGATGGTTCGGTCATAGATCATCTCAAGCTGGGTGCGGCTGCCGACCACCTCTTCGTACTCATCACTCTGCCGGGTTGCGCCGCGCTGGTATGCAGGAACACGCACCATGAAGAACTCGTCAAGGTTGCCTGCAACGATACCGAGGAATCCCACCCGTTCGAGCAGAGGGTTACGGATACTGCGGGCTTCTTCAAGGATGCGCTCGTTGAACTTCAGCCAGGACAGCTCGCGGTTAAAGTATCTGCCGCAGTCATCGCAGAGAGCCGTTTTTTCAACGAGGGACTTGGAATTTTTTTCTTCCTTCTGTTTTTTCTTGTGTTTCTTGCCCATGGTGGTTTCCGGCCTGAATAAAGAAACTATGGTATTCTGAGATACTTAGTTATTTAGTTCGCTACAGATTAGTATGCAGAATGGATTCAACGGCTCTGACAGCTGCAGCGCTTGACCGGCTGAGAAATGTCCGGCTGTATGCCGAGACCTACGGCTGTACTTACAATGCCGGCGATACGGAAAAGATCATTGAGATAGCCAAGGCTCAGGGCTGCACGGTTGTGGATACTGCGGAGGACGCGGACGCAGTTTTGATCAACACCTGCATTGTGGTGGATAAAACAGAGAAGCATATGTATGAACGCATGAGTCTGTTTGCCGGAAAAATTCTGATTGTTACCGGATGTCTGCCGGGAATTTCCATTGAACGGGTGCTTGCAGCATGTCCTGATGCAGGAATTATTGATCCAGATCTGATTCATTCCTGTTACCGTGAAGTTGGAACCGTGAGCTCGGGCGATCATGCAGTTCTTCAGATTGCCAGAGGCTGTAACGGCCACTGCACCTACTGTATCACGAGACTTGCACGAGGGAAACTGGTAAGTTTTTCTGAAGAAGATATTGTGGCTCAGGCTGAGCGGTTTGTGGAAGCAGGGGTTGCAGAGATTCAGCTGACCGCTCAGGATGTGAGCTCCTGGGGAATGGATATGACCTCAGGACGACGGCTGCCTGATCTGCTGCGGTCGCTCTGCAACATCCCGGGAGATTTTCATATCAGAGTAGGTATGGCAAATCCTGATACGCTTCTGCTAATTCTGGATGATTTTCTGGATGCATTAACTGACCCAAAGATCTTTTTGTTTCTGCATGTACCGGTGCAGTCAGGGTCTGACGCGATTTTGAAAACGATGGGGCGCCGCTACACGTCAGCTGCGTATGAGGAGATCTGCAGAAGGGCACGGGAGCGGTTCCCCGACATACGCATCTCAACTGATTACATTGCAGGATTTTCCGGAGAGACTGATGCGGACGGCAAGGCGTCGGTGGATCAGATTCTCAGCACAAAACCCGGCAAGGTGAACATTACGCGGTTCTCGGTGAGACCCGGAACGCCGGCGGCAAAGATGAAAAAACTGCCTGAGCCGATAAAAAAGGAGCGGTCACGGGCACTGACGAACGCGGCAAATCAGGTGTATGATGCAAACAACGAGGCCTGGATTGGTAGAACGGTCGAGGCGGTAGTAACTGAAGTTGTGCGGGCGGGAAGTGTTACGGCCCGCGACAGGACGTATCAGAATATTGTGGTGATGCAGGAAATTCCGATTGGAACAAAAATACGGGTGGAGATCACCGGACATCGCCGGCATTATTTGCTTGGAAGGCTCGCATCTGAATAGTGCATGTCCTCCATCTCGTCAAGATAGGGAAGCAGGGCTTTGAGGTACGTCCTCGGGCCGACAGCGGTCTGAATGGAACCGGTGCCGAGTATTTCTGCATGCAGCGGTTCTTCAGCAAACATCTCTTCTATTTTTGCATTGGGTCCTGCGATCTGACGCATCTGTTTCTGCATGACTTTGAACCATTCTTCAATCTCCATTACCGGCCGGAAATCAGGATCAACCAGCCGGTACTTCTGCAGGTCAGCGGCAAGGTCTGAAGTTTTGGCAATCTCTTCATCCATATAGAGATAGACGTTGATGTGTTCTGTCTGCCGCAGATCACGAAGCACAAGGACATCAATGCGTTCTCCGACATTGGGAAGCTGTGTCATCTGCTGTATTAGTATTGAGGCAAATGACTTTATTGTTGCGGGTCAATGAATCACTATGCGAATCAAATTTACAGATATTCACGAGGGCAGCGATACCGGAGCCGGTGTCGAAGGCCGTAAATCCAAAATCAAGTCCGCGAAGGTGGGCGAGACAGAAGAGTCGAAGAAAAAAACCCTCGGTGGCCAGATCAAAGTGATTGAGGGTGAAGGCATTCCGGGCAAAGCTAACCGGAACTAAATTATCGCAATATCTGAAGGATTATCCACAATAATTTCTTTTTTTCCTGAATACGTTTCGGTAATGCCGCGCAGTGTTATATTGTCACCGACAAGCAGGGTGAGCTTTGATCCGCCGCCGGGAACAAACACATCAGTTCCTGATACATTGAGAATCATATGACCGCCGGTCTTCGTAAAAGTGATATCCAGAACAACACCAGTGTGCGTTACCAGCATGCCGTCCGGCATGTCAGCTGAGTACGCTACTGCCCCGCCGTCCGGTACAAGAAGAACTGTTCCAAAATGAAACGCCGAAAGAAGAAGTGCCACTACGGTAAGAAGAAAAATTGCCTGACGTTCCGGCTGAGTCAGCATGTCTATTTTCAATATATGGATGCTGACATACTTGTATGTTGCTGCACTTGACACCATGGATAACTATATATCTGCAGAAGTCGATTGTTCGTTATGACTAAAACAGAACTCCCCAAGTCATCGATCAAAGTACTCACAGTGCTTGATCCGTACAACTCTCTGACACACAAGGAAATAGCCCAATTAACGGGATTATCTCCGAGAACAATCCGCTACGCACTGAAAAAGCTGAAGGATCACGACATGCTCGTCGAGAAGTTCAACTTCCGTGATGCACGGCAGATTCTCTACTCAACCAAGATTCCGGCTGCTCCCACGCAGGCAACGGTATAATCAGCGGATTGAGAGAAAAACACCAGAAATTTTCTTTTTTTCAAAAATTCCAAAATATAAAAATTAACCTGCGCATTCCACTCAGATTCATCATTCACCGCCCTTAGTATCATAAAAGAACAATCAGCGCTGAAATTTTGGCACAATTTTTCATTGTTCGTATTGATACGAACGAAATAGGAAATTTATTTATACTTAGAAGACAATTGTTCTGTATGCAAAGAACAAATTTGCCCCAATCGTGTATCACGATTTACCATCTCCTGGAAAGGACTGGATCCCAGACCCACAAGGATATCGTTGCGGGCACCGGACTTGCTCCGCGTACCGTTCGATATGCTTTAAAGCGCCTGAAGGAACAAGGCCTTATCATCGAGAAGTTCAACTTCCGTGATGCCAGACAGGCAATTTATCAGCCAAAGCTTGCCACCGGCACCATGCCGGCATCAGCATAAGTTGCCTGTGAAAAGATCACAGAATACAAAATCAACTTTTTTTTTCACTTTCGTTTCAGTCGCCAAATAACAAACAGTAACACAATGATAAGGACAACTACGGCGTAACGTAAATCAACACCCCCGGGAGCGTTGATCTGGAATTCACCGGAAACACCACCCCAGTCAAACTCAAAAACATCTGAAAAATATCTGGCTGCATCTTCATTTTCGATGATAATTCCAGATTCCCTGTTATTATTTGGTGAGTTATAGTTCCAGTTAACAGAACTCACCAATACGTATTTCATATCAACTATCATCCCCTTATTGTGAAGCTTGGTGATGGACTTCCCGGGAAACATCAGACGTGCCTCCGCAGAAATCGCATCGTTTTGGGAAAGACGATTGATTTGTGCAACAATCTCATCATTGTCGGACTCTGCGTCCGTATTATAGTACATGCCGTCAAGCATCACCTGCACCACAATGCCGCGACCCCCCGCATCAAGCACCAAATCAAGCCAAATATTGCGCGCGCCATTTGGGTACGGAGAGATATAGGCCTGCTGAAGAACAATTTTTTCCCGGGAATCATGGATAAGATCAGGAATAAGATGGCTGGTATCAGGAGAAATGACCGGTGTCACCAGAACGTTTTCAATGGTGCGCGCAGGAAAATGAACCACAATCTCCTCATCAGACCATGAAGCAGGGAACGGATCAGAGGTTGGAACATACGGATAGATATCATATCCGCCAAGATCCGCAGAAAACACACTGCCAAAATATTTCGCCACATCCGCACTGTAGACAGCAGCGCCCCACCCCCGGTTGCCGCGGGTTCCGGGCAAAGGGATGCCGGTCGGTTTGAAGTTTTCAGAGAGAACAATCGTAACAAAATCATCTGAAACAAAATATTTTGTGTGCAGATACCGGTATCTGGCAGGTTTTGCATCAGTGCTCTCAATCGTGTAGACCGACACCCCGGAGTTCACCAGATAATTCAGCACTCCTTTTTCCTCGGAACTCATCCCTCCAACAGGCCCTCCTTCGACAAGCAGGGTCACATTCACCCCGCGAAAAGCAGCGTCAGCAACAGACTCGGCAAGTTCAGGATGCGTAAACTCGTACATGGAGATGAACATCTCAGACTGCGTGTCTGTTATGACCCCGTTCACCACCTCAAACGAAGAGTCAGGAGACACAAACAGCGTGACCGAGTCGGCAACAAAAGTCCTCGGAAGAACACTGCTTTGACCGATACGCATCACGCGTTCATCCCAGATGCCATTGGAAAAAACATGAATCATTCCGTTTTTGGAAGAGAAATCCCCTGGCCACGCAACAGACTGAACAGGTTTATCCAAAAAGAGCAGAGTAACATCATCCTTGGTGTTTGCCATCTGAAAACGGCCGGTGGAAACAGCGTCAGGAACAAAATCAAACGTGGACAAGACCTCATAGTCAGGATAAGCGCCATGAGTCTCGTAGTATGCGGCAGCCTCGCGTGCCACAATCAGCGGATCGGATGATGACGTTCCGGCAGGAAACCGAACCGACCCTTCACCATCAGTTACCACCCATCCGTCAAGGCCTCCGGTCCCAGACAGAACAAAATACTCATCACCATCACCTTTCGCATATCCGTCAGGACATATTTCGGTGATGAGAAACCCTGCGGAGACGGAAGGGATGACGAGACACAAAAGAACAAGAACTGCTGCCGCCGGCCATGATCCCATACTGGTTTTTGTGTCATGAGACAGATTAATAGTATTGCAGATATGACCGGCGGAGTTGTGATAAAAATCGGCGGCAGTCTCATGGACGTCGCAGGGGACGTTCTGCATGAACTTGCAGAAGCAAAAACGCCCGCACTGATCATCCCGGGCGGAGGAGTGTTTGCCAATGATGTCAGAGATCTCGGTATTGACGGAGACGCAGGCCACTGGATGGCAGTTGCTGCGATGGATCAATACGGCTGGTACTTGTCAGACTTTGGTCTGAAAACAACAGATATTTGTGCCATGCCAAAAGACGGCGCGGAAATTTTTCTTCCCTACACATTTCTTCGTGCATGCGACCCCCTGCCGCACTCCTGGGACATAACATCCGACTCAATCTCTGCATGGATTGCAGGGCAGCTTGGCTGCCGGCTGATTCTTCTCAAGTCAGTGGACGGAGTCGTTGTACATGGAGAGCTTCTGCCAAAATTCCCGCCCGATACAGACACAGATGTCATTGATCCCTGCTGCATACAGATTCTGAAAAAATACCATACAAAGGCAGTAATACTCAACGGACGAAGGCCAGGACGTCTTGGACGGTATCTGTCCGGAGAGGATGTGCCGGGAACACGACTGCCGTGATCAGAGTGGTGAAGGCCACACGTTTATAATTGTAGGGAACTAATAATTTAGAGAGTTTGATCGAATGGCAGCTACGAAATGTACGTCATGTAATGCCCCGCTCGCTGAGCGCGGCGCAACCGAGTTTAAGTGCCCGGACTGTGGAGAAGTAATTTACCGCTGCGCATACTGCCGCAAGCAGAGCGTAAAATACACCTGTCCGAAATGCGGATTCCAGGGACCGTAAGTGAATAATATGGGCGAAGTTGCAGTAATCATCAAAGTCATGCCGGAGTCCCCGGACGTTGACATGGAAAAGCTTCAGGCCGACATTAAGGCAAAGATCACCGGCATTCAGGATATGAGAGTGGAACCGATTGGATTCGGTCTTTCCGCAATCAAGCTCATGGTGATCACTGAGGATGAGGAAGGCTCCGGCGACAAGATCGAAGGTATGTTTGCAGGCATTGCAGGCATCGATCGTGCAGAGATTGAATCTCTGAACCGGCTGCTCTAAATACTTTTTTTTCTTTTCATTGCAAATTTGGCTGCTTATTTGTACTTTCATGTAAGTTTTGCCGACCACGGAACATCTGAACACACGGAGTTTCACGAAAAAAAAACATCACGGAGCAGACGTGAACATCACAGAATTAAAAAACAATTCATTTTCAGGATGCCTTTTCGTGTGTTCCTGCAAAGCAGTAAGCAAACCGAATACATGCACTCCGCTTTTCCGTTGACGAAGCTACGACTAACGTTAGCTGCAGGTAAACGAATTTGTGGGCAAATACCCGTAAAACAGAATAATGAATTGTTATGCATTCCCTGATGACTCAGCATCAAGAGTGGCATAGATTCGCTCGGTCAGTTCCTTAATCACCTTCACCGACTCGCTGAACAGAGTAGTCTCTGTCGGAGACAGGCGGACGGCAATAGGAAAGACGCCACCGCGAGTAATTCTCGTCGGAACACTGATGCAGACGCCGTCATACCCGAAAATTTCGCGCCTGATCTGGGTTGAAACGGTCAGCATGCGGTTCTCATCCTCAACAATCGTTCTGACAAGCGTAGCAATTGCATCACCAGGACCGAAAACAGTCGCACCCTTTGCTTTGATGATGTAGGACCCGCTGTTTTTCACCCGCTCAATCATCTCATCACGCGGTAGTTTAGCAATACCAATCATGTTATCGATCTGGATACCGCCAACAGTCGTTGCCGACCACATGGGAACCATCGTATCACCATGCTCGCCAATAATACGAGTGTGAACCTCGCTCACATGCACATTAAAGAACTCGGCAAGGCAGGCTTTCAGACGCATTGAATCCAGATGCGTACCAAGACCAAATACACGGTGCGGCATCATACCGGAATATTTCAGGGCAACAGATGTCATAATATCCACCGGATTTGTCACCACAAGAAGTATAGCATCAGGAGCCATGCGGCCAACCTGTTCGGCAAAGTGGCGCACAATCTTCGCATTCTCCAGTGCAAGATCCAGTCTCGTCTGATCCGGTTTCCTTGGAACACCCGACGTTAAAACAACAATATCAGAGCCGCGCAGCTCTTTGGGATTTGTTCCAAACGTAACCCTTGTGTTGGTCCCTCGTGCGGCAAACGAATCCATCATATCATGCGCAAGGCCGTCGAGATACTGTTCATTTCCAGGTCTGCCGTACAAGCACATTTCCTGAACATGCGGAAACTGGGATACAGCGTGGGCTGCATATGAACCAACCTGACCGGTTGCACCAATGATAGTCACTTTTGCCGTAAAGAAACACCTCGTAAAAGTAAAGAGATGGGACATGTTATCGGTTGAAAGCGCATATCCAGCCTCTCTGACATACCCCTTCTCCGCCCCGCAACCCTGTGGGCGCCATGCGTTCACAGTAGGTCTGCTCCCTTCCGGGCCTGAACCGGTGCCCACGACGAGATGCCAGCACATCCCTCCGGATGTGCCCGTCATCGCCGCTGACCTCACAGGACGAGGTATCAACGTCAGAATATGTCGCGTCAGTTGGACTGCCACAGCCGTCCTCAAACTTCGTCCCCTGCATATTGGCTGTTTCAGGTTACAGGTGACGCCAAGCCACCCGGACTAGTCCCATATATAATGAGTCGCTCACCGGTTAAAATGATGTGGGATGTGATCTACTGAATCAAAAGTACAACACCGGAAAAAACGTGAAAATACATTCCTTGAAATGGGCCCGGAGGGGTTCGAACCCACGACCACCCGGTTATGAGCCGGGCGCTCCACCACTAAGCTACAGGCCCAATGCTATGGTAGTTAATACAGAAAATGGGAGTGCAGAAGAATCTGCTTCCCGAAAGAAATTTGTTCCCTTGCAGAAGAACATATCATATTTGGCATACGTATACTTAAACCTGTTCGTCGGAAGGGCGTTGCACCTTTATTCAGGTCTGCATCTTTAATCCCTATTTTGCACCTTTAATCACCAATCTGCACCTTTATTCGGCAATGGCAGATTTGCCTACAACAAACAACGAAAAAAGAAAGATCAATAGTCTACTCTTCTTTTGGGATCAAACGTAACAGTGTGTTGATAGTTTTCTGTTGCTCCATCACCAAGTCCTTCAACTCCTGCATGTTCTTTACTCCCAAAGCAACTTCAGTTACATTCTGATCAATGGATGTTATTCTATTCAGATATTCATTGTCAGTCGTCACTTTACCCTCGATGGAAACCCAATACCTCAACGCTCGGAGGATAATCGCGGTTCTATCTACCCCCTCTGCATCTTTTAGAGCATTTATCTTATCCAATAAATCTGTGGGAACACGGATACCGATCATTTCCACTTTTGCCATATATACATATAGCCATGTTACGGAGATTATCTTAGGTCAAACGATGTTTATTTAATGTTTAACAAACAACCATGTTTTGTATATCCATCGTTAGACATAATCCGACAATGATAATGATAGAGAGGCGATCATGCGCAAACTGAATATTTACGATGTTATTACGTGTGTGTTTGCCGTGATGGACTGATTCGTTACTGGAGGAATAAGAAATGATCATATGGTTCACACGACATTATGAGAGAATTCTTAGTGAAGATGTATCCCATCGTAACTGTACACATTGTCATAATAATGTGAATTACAAATTTATACGTCAACGCACTTGGTATTTTATTCTAGTTTTCTTCATAATTCCGATTTTTGTATTTCCCATTTCCACGAAATATAGAATCGATTGCCCCATTTGCCATGCTTACTATGAAGTTGGAAAATCCGATGTTAGACAGTGGTTAAAAGAACAAAAAGAGATTGAAAAAATTCTGAAAAATTGAGGTGCTTTACCATGGAATTATTTAAGAAAAAAGGAGAATTAACGAATGAAGAATTTTCTTACCTTATGGGGTATGAAAATCGTCTTGGACGTATTTGGGGATGTCTTATGACTATTGCTCTCGATGACAATCGCTTTGACTCTGAGTATCTTACGACTGTAGGTCTTGCTTATCTGGGTGGTTTTTACTGGGGTTTGTTATATCCCTGTGAAAAGTCATCACCGAGGGGAAGTGCTCAATGGCAGATGTTGGTCGAACGGTGTAAATCCTCTGCTGACTACATAGCAGGAAACGAATTGGAAATTAGATTACACTATGCTACCCTTCGCCTAAGTTCACCCCATAAAGAATCAGATGCAAATGAAGAACAGAGAATAATTGACAATATGGAGCGTTTAAAGGCTCTAACATCACATCTGAGAGAATCAGATATAGAGGAGAGTAAACAAAATGATAAATGTAATAAATAATATTATAAATTTAATAAATTGGGTAGTTTATTATGATGGGTTTTTTAAAGAAGAAACAAGAATTGACTACTGAAGAATACCTTTCCCTCATGGGGGATGAAATTCTTACTGGGCGAATTTGGACATTTATCATGAATCATGCTGTGCGAGAGAATCGTTTCGATGCTGTATATCTTGCACATATGGGTTTTGGTTATGTACATGGTTTTTGCGATGGTAGAGTATATCCCACCGAGGAGATGTCAACCACAGGATATGCTCAGTATCGCGCATTGAAGCAAAAATGTATAACTGATGCTTATTACATAGCCGGACACGAATCGGAAATTAGGGAACTCTATGATATGGGTTCAGACAAAGAGAAACGTATGGGAATATAAGTTGTGTGGATAATCATTTTTTTCTTATTTATGGGTTTGTGAATTTACGGACAATTTGGCTTAATGTGCAAAGTGATCACATTATGTACAAGGTCGGTGAGGATAGCTCAGGAAATCGAGGATGATCCGAATATGTAAAAAAGGTGTGTGGAAATATTATCAACGAAGAATAATGGATTAATAATAACCCTTTGTAATATGACCTGCTTCGTGCTGGATATTTTTTTTCTTAGCACCCACAATCCACTTATTAATGGTGTCCCTTACCGACATTTCATTATTTTCATCAAAGGGTTGTATTAAAACATATTTTCCAAGACGCTCATTATATTCATAACCACCTTCTGTATATTTTCCAGTTTTTGGATTCTTTTTAATAACCCACTTCATTCTATCATATTTTCGTGTTACTGTATCGTAATATGTCGTTTCAAATCGATGATATTTTGAAAATTCATCTTTTGTTAATTTACGAGTTAATTCTTCTGATGTCATAATTATTCAATACCAAAAACTAATATACATTTAAATATGTCGTGGACACAATAACTCACTTGAGCATATCATGTGTGCAAAACTTAGACAAATAACAGTGACATGGAAAAAACCTAGACCGATTCGTGACGTGATCGATGATCCCAATGCAATCCACATAGGATTATATTGTATTACTTCAAAAAAAGGAGAAAATGAGCGATTAATATATATTGGAAAATCTAGCGGAGGTAGTGGGATAAGAGGTAGATTGAAACGCCATTATGAGGAATGGATAGATGATCGTGGTGGTACTAAATATGTTAGGATGGGTATTGTTGAAACTATTAGTAAATGTGATATGAATGAAATAATTGATATGGCAGAAAGTATGCTAATATATGACAGTCGTCCCTCTAAAAATGAAAAGAAAAAAAACACATACAGTTATGTCAACGATTGCATTTTAGAAAATAGGAGTTATCATGGCAAATTATTTAAGAAAGTCATAGATTCGAGAAATCACAGCGACCCTGATTATCTTGAAAAACTCAAATGCAATAAACCTACTATCTCAAACAAACCTAAATCGCCAACGACGTCAAATAAGCCTAAATCATCAACAAAGACTAAGTCTTCTGATAACAAAACTAATTCAAGAAAATCAACACCAAACGAATCCGAAATGGTATTTTTTAATCCAGATTGGAATCCATTCTAATCTAAATTAGAAACTCGCACATTTTTTCATGTTGGTGTAAAGTCTAAATCATCCTCCTAAACCCATCATCTTCTTCCCCATACACCATTCTTCTCATCCGATCATCTACCACATCATCCCCAGGCTCATCGAGTAGAACTACTGTTACTCTTCTCCCAATCCATGATTTAGGAACATAAACACGCCCTGATGTGTTCGTTCCAGCTTTCACCATTTTTTCCACCATGGCATAACCGCTCAATTTTATTTCCGCTTTCTCTCTATTTGTCATATTTATCCCTACTTCCTTATGCTATTTAATAGCTATTAAATATATCCATCGTGGTTTTTGTCACAATATGATATTATAAATATGAATAGCTACATTATAGTTATTTGAGGGATATAAAATGTCCATTTCAATTACAATTGACCAATCGTATGAACGCTTACTCCGTATGAAGAAGGCCGCGCGCATGAAGGAAAAACTTCACCGTGAACAAATGAGGGAAGCAAACCAAATTGCACGAGAAAAACAGGCACAAGAAGAGAAGGCAAAGCATACCAATCCATCAAGAGAGCATGTGCGGCGTGATTGGGCTAGATACAATGAAGCAGAAGTCAGAGAACACCAACACGTCATCAAGGTTCTTTTACCAGAACTTTGTAAGGTTGGTGCGGAAAGAATGGGTGATTCATCCATTGATGCAGAATACATTCCACAGAAGACCGGAAGAGGAAGACCAAAACTGAAAAACGAAGACATCCTCTACTGTGCAATTCTGAAAGTGTATTCGAATCGTGCATCCAGATATTCCGCAGGTCTGATGGAGATGGTGGAAAATATGAGCATCATTAATCGTGCTCCGCACTTCAATGCCATCTCAAAATTCCTTAATAGGGAGGATGTGACGGTTCATCTGAGGGATATGTTGCGTTTGTCTGCTTTACCACTAAGCCCTCTTGAGACCAAGTTTGCAATCGATTCGTCAGGATTCAGAACGACTGCTTACAACTCATGGATGCCAGAAAAGCATCGTGTAAAGGTAAAAAATGTGTGGTTAAAGGCGCATATCGCAAGTGGTGTTCTGACCAATATCATCACCGATGCAAAAATTACTGATGGAAATGCATCAGATGTACTTGAGTTCAGAGAATTACTTGGAAATACTATGGAAATTTTTGATGCGGCTGAAGTGTATGCAGATAAGGGCTACATCGCACGCTATAATCTACAGTTTGCAGAGGATAGAGATATTGCGGCATTCATTCCATTTAGGAAAAGTGATAGAAGTCTTGCACGTGGTTCTCCGGCATGGTATCATGCCCATCAGAGGTTCACGGAAAATCCAGAGGAATTCTATTCCCACTATCATCTGAGATCAAATGTAGAAACTACATTTTCTTGTATAAAAGAGAAATTAGGGGAAACATTGAAGTCGAAAAATAAATGTGCCCAGATCAATGAGCTTTACTGTAAGCTGATTGCCTACAATCTCACTGTGGTAAACAAGGCTATGCTAATGTATGAGGTTCAACCTGATTTCTTATCGGTAAACTTGAGAGTCGAAAATGATTCAAATGCGGCTGAGGTTTGAACTTCTGTTTCTTTTTTTTTTGATTAGTGGAATAAAGGTGCAAAATTGATTTGCACTTTTATTCAGTATTTTGCACCTTTATTTTGAGGCTTGCACTAATATTCACTGTGAACTCAGATTAAAGGTGCAACGCCCGTCGGAAGATCATTGGACAGTTATTCTCAAATATCCCTCAATCGGCCGTGAAAAACACCGGCAGTACGCTGATCCAGACGCGTATCATTTCCTTTTCAGAAGCGATTCCAAGGGGTGAGTAGTCTTACAGGAATACACATTTTCAGAAAAATATCAGGAAAACACAAAAAAGCGCAAAACCGAAATCGCAATCATAGACAGCCGAAACGAATGCTGGCGCAGTTTCACAAAATGAGTACTGGTCTGCGGCAGAGAAATTTTGTTTTGGAGAAAACATGATTCCAAGTATTTTCAAAATAGTTTTTCGTACAGGTGCGTAATTTCCTTACAAAAAAAATCATAACAAACAAAACAAAAGAAGCGCCGCCAACAGGACTCGAACCTGTGACATGCTGGTTAACAGCCAGCCACTCTACCAACTGAGTTATGGCGGCAATCGAACACGTTTCGAGAGTATTTCTCACGTGTCTTGCCTAAATACATAGGTAACCCATTGTATTAAAGATTATGATTTGGAGATGGTTTTGTCCTGATGAAGAGCAGCAAGCTGCCGGATCAGAACCTCGAGCTCCTCATCAAAATGTTCAAGCATCTCATAGGCCTTCGGCGTTGCAACAGCACCCGAAGGAGTCGCCTTGATGTACTGCATCTGTTCAAGAACCCGCAGAGAATAGCGAATCCGGTGCTGGGGCTGGCTAAGTTCCTCAGTCAGTTTCATAATCCCAATCGGGCCATTTCGTGCAACAACACGCATAACCGACAGATGACGCTCAAGCAGCTCCACTTCTCCTTTGATTTTGCTCAGCATAGTTTAAAGACCCTCTTTATCTTTGTTCTCTTCCTCTCGCATCTCGGCCTCCAGCTCTGCGCGAATACGGGCACGATACTCGTCGTCCTCTTTCTTTGCGAGGGCGAGCCGTTCCTCTTTCGTTGTCCCGTGAACCTGCAGCCATGCCTTGGTTGCCTTGTAGCGGGGAACAAAAATCAGAACAGATGCAGCGCAAATGAGAACAGCAGCGACAACAACCGGCAGTTTGAACCAGTAACTGTCATCAAGTATTGCCCACACGCAGATAGCAACAGCAGCGGAGAAGATGATGATGTTGAGGAGAACAACGAGGATAGTAAATTTCCCCTTAAACACCATCTGTTCCTTATCGTCCATTAGTATGTACATCTGTGTCCGAGCAATAAATACTACATCTCTCTACGACAGAACTGTAGATGAACTATGAGAGATCTGGCAGATGCCCTAACCGAAAAAAACTGTGACGCATACGTTGTCTACGACTCGTCAGCAAATGCAGATATGCGATATTTAGCGGGATTTTTGACATCCGACCCCTACATCTACATTTATCCGAAAGAAGGAGAGGGAACAGTAATTGTTTCATCGATGGAGGAACTGCGTGCGCGCAGAGAGACAACATGCAACGTGGTAACAAGGAGCGCGGCAGGACTCCCGGATCTCATACAGGAGTACCAGAATATAGAGACGGCAACCGCCCACATGATCAAAAATTTTGCCGGAACAAAACTCCTTGTCCCGCAATCCATGCCGGTAGGTTTCGCCCAAACGCTGATGACCGTCGCTGACGTTACAGTTGACCGGGGAACAGTTGCTTTGATGCGTGCCGTGAAGTCTGCGGACGAGATCGCACTGATACGAGAGGTGCAGAAAAGAAACGAGGAAGCCACCCGCTGCGCAGTGGACATGATCAGAAATTCCGAGACCCGCGTGGACGGCGCTTTGATCTTTGAAGATGAACCCGTGACCTCAGAGCGGGTCAGAGACGTTATTGCAGCAGCCCTTCGCCCCTGGAAGTGCGAGGAGCGCGACACCATCATCTCGTGCGGAACCGACACCGCAATGCCGCACTGTCTTGGAACAGGGCAGCTGTATGCAAACCAGCCGATTGTTATGGATGTGTTTCCCCGCAGTCTGGTAAACGGATACTTTGCCGACATGACCAGAACCATCTCAAAAGGCGCGCCGCGCGAAGAGATCATACAGATGTATGCTGCCGTGCACGAGGCAAAGGAACTGGCGGCGGAGATGATTCGTCCCGGTATTTCAGGAGCAGAAGTACACAATGCAGTGGTGGACTTTTTTGCAGAAAATGGGTATGTAACCGCAGGCTCGTCAGGATTCATCCACAGCCTCGGACACGGCGTGGGTCTTGAGATTCATGAAGGCCCGTCGCTGTCGATGTCAGGCGGCATACTGGAACCCGGCAACGTTGTAACCCTTGAACCAGGCCTCTACTACCCAGGAGTAGGAGGCGTCCGGCTTGAGGATATGGGTGTTGTTACGGAAAACGGATTTGACAGGTTTACTAACTTCGAGAAACAATTGATAGTATGAATGATGCCGAGCTGGACAACTATCTGGAAGCAGGGAAAGTTGCAAAGCAGGTGCTGCACAGTTGTGCAGCAGAGATAAAACCCGGGGTTCTGATGGGCGATATTTTTGATATGGTTGTTGAACAAATCGAGTCAGCGGGCGCAATGCTGTCGTTTCCGCCAAATATTTCTTTAAACGAGGTTGCGGCCCATGACTCGCCGTCGCCGGTTGATGAGCGAACCTTCGTGGAAGGCGATCTGGTGAAACTGGATATTGGTACCCACATCGACGGATATATTGCAGATACTGCGGTTACAGTGGATCTCGGCGGCGATTACGGGAAACTGTGCGAGGCTGCGCAGGCAGCGCTTGAGGCGGCCATTGGTGTTGTGAGGCCTGAGGTTGTGGTGAGCGAGATTGGCGCGGCAGTTGAGGCGGCGATTACTTCCTATGGATTCAAGCCGATTCTGAATCTGACCGGTCACGGTGTGGCCAGATATGATCTGCATCACGGCCCCTCAATTCCAAACACCGGCATGTTTGGGTCAGCAGTTCTGCGCGAGGATAATGTTGTGGCAATTGAGCCCTTCGCAACGACCGGGACCGGCATGGTGCATGAGACGCCGCGTGCGGAGATTTATCAGGTTGTAGCAGACGGGCCCGTGCGGTCGCCAACCGCACGAAAGATTATGAAGCGTGCAGAGGTTATGAACGGCCTGCCGTTTTCCCGCAGATGGCTGAATGTGCCAAAGGCGGAGCTTGCACTTCCAACGCTTCTGAGACAGGGGAATATGTATGTGTATCACTGCCTTTCGGATGTGCCTGGGAGTTTTGTTGCTCAGTTTGAGCACACGATTATTGTGTCTGAAGATGGGCCCATTGTGACCACCAGATAACTTTTTTTTGATTTTTCAGTGATGGCTCCTGAGTTCTGCCTCCCACGGAAAATCAGAACACACAGAAATTTCACAGAAAAAAACATCACGGAGCAGACGTGAACATCACAGAATCTTAAAAAAATTCATTTCCGTGATGTTTTTCCGTGCGTATTTCCGTGTGCTCCTGCGAAGCAGTAAGCAGGCCGAAGGCATGCGTTCCGTGTTTTCCGCGGGCTGAAATGCGACCAATCCCAGAAGTTTTTCTTGACTACCAATGTATTCGAAGTTTACCAGAAGGTTTTATAATTTTGCGTCCAATCTTGTGGTAAGTCTATACGAGTCGTGATAACGGTGACAGACGAGAATGTTGTGGTTGTTGAGCAGGGGTCGTCTGAGGCACAAAAGATTGCGAAGGCAATGTCTTCCCCGACTTCGGCAGATCTGTTCAATGCCCTTTCCGATTGCCCTCTGAGCGCAACTGCTTTAGCAGAGCGAAGCGGCCTTCCCCTGACGACCGTGAAGTATCATCTGGAAAATATGCTGGCGGCAGGCCTGATTGAGGTTACGGATACCCGCTGGAGTGCAAAGGGCCGCGAGATGAAGATCTATGCGGTGAAGGACCAGGTGGTGATTCTTGCACCGAAGAAGAAGGTGGATGTCCGCGGAATTGTGGAACGTTATGGTGTTGCCGCAGGAGCACTGGCAATTATCTGTGCCCTGGGACTTGCAATTCCGTCAACACTGCTGGAGTTTCTTCAGCCTACGCCGGACAAAACAATGCCTCTGGCGCTCAAGAGCGGCAATGGTTTCATTGAGGTAGGTCAGCCGACTCTGCTTGCGGCGTCGCCAACAGAGGTGATGACTGATGCGGCTAACTCTGCGATACCGCTCTGGGTGCATGATGCAGTACTGGTATTCTTTGTTGCAGGTGTGGTGATTCTTGCGCTGATGATGGTGTATGAAGTGTATTCAATGAAGCGCGGCGTCTGAGTTTTTTGCGGCAGATGAAGATGCCGCAAATAAAAAAAAAATATTTGTATTTATCTTTTTTAGGAATTTTTTTGCTTTGATGAGAGGAGGTATTGGATGACAATGGTCCTTGGTGAAACGATCTACACGGCAGAACTGCCGCAAAGGTATATCATCGCCAGAATGAATAGAGATTGAGATAGTACCAAAAGCAGATTGGATTTTCAAAGGTTGGCTTCATGAAATTTTTTTGTACTGAAGGGGAAAATAGTCTGGTAAAATTATCTGTGGAAAGAGGATGAATGGAAAAAAATTATTTTTTCGAGCCTGCGGCGTTCACCACAGTCGCAAGACTCTCAGCAATTTCTGTAAGAATTTCCACCGGAAGCCCGACAACCATCTCCTCATCAGCGATGCCCGAGAACTTTCGCGAGCCGTCGCATCCAAGAGAGAAGTTGGGCTTTCCGCTGAGAAGCGGATACGCAGTTGCGTCGGAACAGACCGACTGGATACCGGAGAACTGTGGATAGATTCTGCCGCCAAGTCGGAAAAGTACGGTCTGGGCAAGTTTGAGCATTGCTTTTGGTTTTGCAAAGATCAGCACAACACTTGGAGCAAACTCAGCTTTTTCCAGCGGAGCATAGATGGTTGCATAGGTTTCCTGCGGAAGATTTGGAACACTATCCATGGTTCTGCGGCTCGAAGAGATGGATTCGTACTTGCCGAGTTTGTAGTAATGCTCGCCGGTTCTCAGAGACTCGCTTTTTGCGCGGAATCCAAGCGCCCATGCGCCGCCGCCGCACTGATGCTTGGCATCAGTTGCATAGAACACTTGGCCCTCACGGGCAAGAGAGATCATCCGGCAGTGACGGACGGTTTCCTCAATTTCCTGAATGCCCGCAGGAACCTGATCAGGCGAGGTTGCGACCCTGACCGCGACAGGTGAACCGATAAGATCCAGATTATCCTTGAGAACAGCAGAAATCGCTGCAAAATTCGGGTTTGATTTCATACCTTCCATGCATGAACATATGCGGGACTGTTATATAATCATTCCTCATTTTTCTGTGGTGAGAGAAGTGGAAATATAAAACGCGAATAACGCGAATAAAAATCGCCAATGGCGATTTTTGAAGATTTATTAAAATCATTCATGCCAAAACATACCCATCCGTTCAAAAAAATACAGATAGTTTTTTTTGAAAAATCACCATTGGTGATTTTTTTATTCGTGCCATTCGCGTTTTTTTTCGAGCAAAACCAAGGACAAAAAAAACGAGCGAGCACCCACAATAAACCCCATACGAATTTATGAACACGACCCCAACAAAAAAATCAGAGAAGGCGGAGCTTCTGCTCAACCTTCCCAAAAAAACTCCGCCCAACATTCAGAAACAGCGCTGGCTCAAGAGACTTGCGCACCACAAGCGTCGCCTCCTCACCTAAATCAAACTGCATCTGCCCGTCAAGAACCAGCTGCGCAGGCTTACTACTCACAAGCTGCACAGTAATCTCACTCTGCGAAGAGATCAGATACGGACGCGAAGACAACATATACGGAGCAAGCGGCACCAGCACAAACGCCTCAATCAAAGGATCCACAATAGGGCCGCCCGCACTCATCGCATATGCAGTTGAACCGGTAGGCGTCCCAAGAATCAAACCGTCCGCACGGAACTCCCCAATCTTATTACCATCAACAAACGTCGCAAACTGAAGCATCTTCGCAGGCCGCGACGTCACCACAACAGCCTCATTCAGCGCAGAACCAAGCAGCTTCCCATCCTGCTCAATAGAAAGCCGCATCCGTGGCTCAACAGCAAGCGGCAGCTCAAGCGTTGAAAGAACACCGCACGCATGCTCCCGCTCCAGATCCGTAAGAAAACCAACCCGTCCCTGATTCACCCCAACAACAGGAACCTGCCGGGAAAGCATCCTGACCGCACGAAGCACACTCCCATCACCGCCAAGCACCACAATCAGATCCGCAGAAAAATCAGGCGAAGAAAGAGACACCCCCTCGTACCCAAGTTCTGACGCAACCGAATCCTCATACACCACCTCGTGCCCGTTCTCAAGCAGCATCCACCCAAGCGACTGGGCATTTTCGATAGGCTCCTTCAGATCAACCCTGGAAACAACACAGACCTTCATCATGACCTCAGATACTCAATCACTTTTCGGTGAATCACGCGGTTCGTCGCAACAAGACAGGTTCCTGAAACAACATTATCAGCAAACACCACTGGACTGCCGTCCGGCAGAGAAACACGGCCGCCGGCCTCCTGACAGATCAAAATACCTGCCGCAGCATCAGTCACCCGAAGCGTGTTGCGCATATCCACAAACCCGTCCAGCCTGCCGCAGGCAACATAACACAGCTCAAGAGCAGACGCTCCAAGCAGCCTCCAGCGCCGAATCTTGTGACCAAGCTGCATCATTCTGGTCATATCAAACTTTTTCGCATACACACTCATTGCTGAATGATCCAGCATAATCTCGGTTGAAACCTGAATCGGCTCCCCGTTCAGAAATGCCCCTTCCCCGCGGATTGCCGTAAACCGCTCGCCGTTCGAGAGATTTTTCACATACCCTGCGACCATTTTTTCGCCGTCTGATAAACCGATCGAGAGAGCATAAAACGGGATGCCGGCAACTGCGTTGAAGGTTCCGTCAACCGGATCAAGATATGCAATCCCGGACTCCCCGCCAATATCCACCATCCCCGCCTCCTCGGAAAGAAGCGAGCGGCAGATCTTCTTCTCCCGAAAGTGCGTGAACACAATATCCTCTGCCACCCGATCAATGCGCTCGGTCGGCGTGTTGTCAGCGCCAATGCAGAGTTCTTCACCGCCGTAGGCAGTCCCAATCAACGGAGCAAGCTCTTTTGACATGATTGTTCCCACTTCATCGCATGCGGAGAGAAACTGAAACGGCGTTACCATAGATATATTGGTATTAGTGCGGCATCCTCATGAAATCAGCGGTGGGTGAAACAGGTATCTGAAACGCGAATAGCGCGAATAAAAAATAGCCAAAGGCGATTTTTAGAAAATATTACTCTTTTTAGATACATTTACTCATTCAGAAAGACACTGAATATTTCCTTATCCTTTGAAAAATCGCCATTGGCGATTTTTTTATTCCGCGAAGCTGCGAAGCAGTGAGCACGACGGAACGGCGTGCGAAGCGGTGAGCATGTCGAAGCGACTCCTGAAAGGAGGAGCTAAACACGACGGGACGGCGTGTGGAAGGCATGCGATTCGCGTTATTCGCGTTTCCTCCAGACACGACCAACGAGCATGAGTATCAGCTTTCCAAAAATCACTGTCGGAACACTCATAAGCAATTACTTCACATAATTAGTCAGAGTTAATTATGAAGGAACAGACAGAAGTTGGTAAGCTCAAGGAAGGCCGCTATGTCGTTGTTGACGACGAGCCGTGCAAAATTCAGAGCATCTCTATCTCCAAGCCGGGAAAGCATGGAGCAGCAAAAGCAAGACTTGATGTTGTCGGTCTCTTTGACGGACAGAAACGCTCGGTCGTTTCCCCGACATCTTCGACCGTTTACGCACCAATTGTGGAGCGCAAGACCGGTCAGATTCTGACGATCGCAGGAAATGTTGTTACATTCATGGATATGAAAGACTTCAACAACTTCGAACTTGTTGTTGACGAGGATATTGTCGCAACCTTCCAGCCAGCCCAGGAAGTTCCTTACATCGAATCCCTCGGCAAGCGTAAGCTTGACCTCTAAGACTGCACAATACACCCATGCAGTCTTTTTCCAACACTCTTTTCGCAGATGCAGACAGTACGTATCAGGACGCCCAGTATGTGATATTTGGCGTTCCGTTTGATGCAACTACGACGTTTAAAGCCGGAGCGCGTGATGCACCGGCTGCAATCAGAGCTGCATCATACAATGTTGAGACTTATCTGCCGTTCTATGACATTGAGATGCCGGAGATTTTGTTCCATGATATGGGCGATATGTACTGTGACTGTGTTCCGGATCTTGTCTCCGGGCAGGTTGAGGATGCAGTCTGCGATCTGCTGAAGGATGAGAAGATTCCGGTTATGATCGGCGGCGAGCATTCGATAACTATTGGCGCGGTGCGGGCGGTTGCGCCGAAATGGTATGTTGTCTGCGATGCGCATCTGGATATGCTTGAGGAGTTCCGGGGGTCCCGGTTTAATCATGACTGTGTTACGGCGCGTGTTTCTGAGAGCGTGGAAAACATTGTGATCATTGGTTCGCGCAGCGGAACACGGGATGAGTTTGCCGAGGCACGCGAGAGGTTTCATCTCTACACGACTGACGATGTGCTCGAACGCGGAATGCGGTCGGTTCTGGATGAGGTCGAGCAGATGATCGGCGAGGATTCGGTGTATCTTTCAATTGATGCGGATGCTATCGATTGCTGTATGACGCCCGGCCTTGGAACGCCCGAGCCGTTCGGGCTGACGCCTGCGGATGTGCGGTCAGTGATCAGACGCTTTTCGAAGAATGCGGTTGGTTTTGATTATGTTGAGGTTCTGCCAAACGATTCCGGCCAGACCGCTGTTGTTGCGGCGCACCTGATCCGCGAGTTCATTGCAGGGCATTACTGCGCTCATACCGAGTAATTTTTTTTTATTTTTTTTGTGGGCTTTGCCTGCTTCGACCACGATTCACATGCTCTCGGCCTGCTCACTGCTCCGCCCACGGAAAAACGGAACACACTGAATATCTCAGAAAAACATCACGGAGCAGACGTGAACATCACAGAATCCGAAAAAAATTCATTTCCGTGATGTTCACGCCTCTCTGTGATGTTTTTTTCGGTGAAGTTTCCGTGTGTTCTGTTTTTTCGTGGGCGGAGCTACGATGAATGTTAGCTAGTAATAAACGAATTTATTGGCAACACCTCAGTAACCACAACGTATTTAGGATCTTACTTCCTATTTCTGATCACTACCTTGTATTGCAATGTAGCCTGCAATACATAATAGATGGAAGAGAAATGTTTGACAAAACACAGCTGATGAAAGGAACGCTCGAAGGATGCATTCTGAAGATCATCGGTCAGGAAACCACATACGGCTACGAAATAATGGAGAAACTGATCCATTACGGATTTACTGACGTCAGGGAGGGAACAATTTACCCTCTTCTGGTGCGGCTTGAGAAGAAAAATCTCATCGAGTCCGAGTACCGGACGTCACCGCTTGGCCCGAGCAGAAAATACTATCATCTCACCAAAACCGGCAGTGAAACTGCGGCAGAGTTTGTCCTTGCCTGGCAGGAGATTTCGCATGCAGTTGACCGCATACTTACCGAGGAAAAATAACATGTCAAAATTATCAGAACTCAGAAAAGAGAACAATGCACTGGAAAAAGAACTGACAAAAGAGAACAGCAGTCTGGTCACACGGATGTATTTCTACCTGACCGCGTCTGCCTTAACAGACCTTGAGGTGGAGACCATCCGAAAGGATCTGACCGGCATGGCACTTGAGGCGCAGGAGCGAAATGATTCGTTTGCAGAGGTAATCGGCGAGGATTACACCCAGTTCTGCAATGAACTGATCACAAACGGTAAAAAAAAGACCCCGCTGACCAAGGTTCTGGATGTTGTCGAACTTCTGCTCTACACCGGAATCGCGCTGTTGGCCGCAACAATTCTTCTCAACGGCACGCTGCCCGGAACGGCGATGATAGTAACTCCGGCGTTCTTTGCATCAATTCTCTTTGGTATTGTCTGCGGAACTGCGGTTATGTGGTTTCTTTCCCGTGTTGTCTGGGGACTGCCGGGAGAGCATGTATGGAGAAACCGGATTCTCGGCTACGGCGGGGTGATGGTTGTGCTCGCAGGGTTTCTTCTGCTCTACAGCTTCCTGCCGACAACAGAACTGTTCGCAATCAATCCATATGTTGTTCTGGTGATCATGGTCGTGATTCTGATCGGTGTTATTCTGATCCGAAGACGGCAGAACTGAATTCATACTTTTTTTAACTACAATAGGAGTTACGCGGTGACGAGTTTCATTGTTTGGGATTTTTCTGCCCTTGATCTCGCTTGGAGTAACCACAGAATGCACGGAGCTTCACGGAGCTTCACGGAAATAAAATGCACGGAGAACGCCTGCGGCGCCGGAATGCACGGAAAGATTTCCGAGATAATTTATTTTATTTATTCTCAAAATATGAAAAAAAAGATATTCCGTGCATTCCGGCGCCGCAGGCGTTCTCCGTGCATTTTTCGCGATGAAATTTCATTTTTTCCGTGAAACTCCGTCTGCTCTGTGCATTCCGTGGTTATTCCAAGTAAAACCACATGTCGCAGAATAACACCGCGTAACTCCCATACAAAAAAAGAAAAAATTGGGGGATATGATATTCACACAAACGTCAGCAGAGTATTTCCTGCCGCATCGTTCAGATAGAGTCTGCCGTCAACGACTCTGTAGTCGGCAACTTTGCCGAGGGCTGCGTAGTATGCGGACTCGGCAATCATTGCATCTTCCGGCCCTGCCATAAGGGTGGTGATAACATCGCTGAGGATAAGGCTGTCAGGGGTCTCGGTGTAGCTACCGGAGTAGGAGTTGACCGGAGCGTGACCGCCGAAGAAGCCGTCTGAACTGAAGGTGAGAGTCACAGCGTTGTCGTCAGTGAGGAACCACTCATTAACAAGACCATGCTTCTCCATGCCGGGCAGGGCTTTTGCAGAGATGGGGCCATCGTTGACCGTTCTGACAAAGGTCAGAAGGGTGTTGCCGTCGGCGTCCGTCAGCTCAAGAGTGGATGAACCGTACTTGTAGCCGGTGGCGTTGGCGAGCGCTGCGAAGTATGCAGACTCTGCATTCATCGCAGATTCGGGTCCTGCCATCTTGGTGGAACCGATCGGGCCGAAGCTGATGGTGGTGCCGGTGATGGTTACGTTGCCGAAGTAGGAGTTAACCGGAGCCTTACCGCTGACTTCACCAAATGTGTCGAAATCAATGGTTACGTTTTTGTCGTCAGCAAGGGTCCAGCTGCCGGTGATGGTGATACCAATCTCAACAATGTTTTCCTTGAAGGTCATGATGGTGTTTCCTGAGGCGTCCGTCAGAAGAAGACAGTCGTCAGTGATTTTGTAGCCGGTGACGTTGGCAAGCGCTTTGAAGTACGCAGACTCTGCGTTCATTGCATCCGTCGGTCCTGCCATGAGGGTGGAAATGACGTTGCCGAACTCGATGCCGTTTGTTCCGGTGACATACCATGCGCCTGAGTAGAGGTTAACCGGAGCATGACCGTTGAATATGCCGTCGGTGAACTCAAGGGTGACGTTTTTATCTTCAGCAAGAGTCCAGGAGGTTCCGTCAAGTGTCACGGCAGGCATTACTGCGAAGGTGAGGATTGTTGCGCCGGCGGCGTCTGTCAGGATGAGGTTACCGTCAGTAATTTTGTAGCCGGTGACGTTGGCAAGTGCTGCAAGGTATGCCTGTTCCTGTGCCATCATGTTTTCCGGTCCTGCCATTCTGGTGGAACCGAACGGACCGAAGCTGATCTTTCCGTTGGCTGCATCGATAACGGCAGTGCCGAAGTACTGGTTGACACCGCTGTTGCCGGAGACGTTGGTGCCAGCTATCTGAAGGTCGATGACACCCATCGGGTGGTCTGGGGTCGCGTTGGATCCGAAATCGGTGAGGATCCATTTGCCCTCAGGGGACTGGGGCTGGGATGCAGGGGCTGTTATGCAGCCTGCTGCAAAGACGAGTCCGCCTACGAGGATGAGGGCGAGTAACATAAGTCCTGTGCGTTTCATACTTGTATCGTTGGTCTGTAGAGGTTAAAAGGGTAGTCTTAACTACAATTTTTTTCTCAGTTATATGAGGTTGCTTTTCAAAATAAAATGAAATTTCAGGAAATTTCATGCGGCGTACTGATGAGGGAAAGGAGGGTAATGGGGATGAATAGGATTTCGGAGGAGGGGGAGGGAGGAGGAGTTTGCAGAATTTGGATGCGGTATGGAAACGAGCGGTTCGCGCAAAAAATACGATTGGGATTTTACTCCCGATTTTCATCAGCAGTTGTCCGATGAGTTCTGTCAAGCCATCGGTCGTTCCAGGCGTAAATGGGTCCTGCGAGGATGAGGGCAGCGCCGGTAATGCCTTGGGCAGCAATGCCGATGATGAGGATGGTGGTGATGGTGTCCATGATTGTTTCTCCTTTTAATTGTGTTCTAATGGTGATATCTCAATCAACCGTGAGACCGAGGCCAGATGGGACGACTCCTGAAAGGAGTCGTAAAGCAGGCCGAAGGCATGCGATTACGAGAGCGACCCTGCTTGCAGGGGAGCGGAGCATGACGCGGGAGCGGCATGCGACTGATGCCGAGCCGGTTTAATCCTGTGGGGGTTTACCGCCTGCGGCGGTAAACCCCCCACATTAGGATTGAAGCGGGGCGGTTAGTTGAGATTTTGGATGTTGTCCGCCCATTCATCAACTTTGGCAAGGATGGCATCATCCCCGTAAGAACCGATCTTGAGCTCCTCTCTGTTGAAGGTGAGGTAATAAGTCTCGCCGGTCGGGTCACGGAGTTTGAGTTTGACATACCAGTTATCTTTGGCATTGTTGCGGTCGGCAATGGTGTTCTCACCAAACGCAGAGCAGATGGCGGTGTCTGCAAGGATGTCCGCAATAACGGAGTCATAGATTTCGCGGGTCGGGGCGGTGAGAACAATAGTACCGAGAACTTTTCCAAGCGGGTTGAGGTAGGCGATGGTTGCTTTGTAGTACTCCTCGGTGGTGGTGATACCGTTTGCGGTTGTGCCAAGCGGATTGGTCTCGTCTTTAAGTGCTGCAATGTTTGCATCAAACGCGGTAGCATTGGTGATTGGTACCGTGAAGACACGTTTTGCAGCTTTCTGAATAGAGGTGGTGGTGAAGTTGAGTGGCATTGGTGGTTTTTTTCCTTTGGTTTTTTGTGTGGGATTTCGGGTGTTACAGGAGCGGCCGCTTTGCAACAGAGAAGTATTTGTTTGGATGCATAATCAATGCGGGCTCGCGGGCGATTTTCGACAGTTTTCTGCCCATAACAGAAATAATACTTCAACACTGATCGCCGAAAAACCCTAATACGATTGCTGTACACATCAGCAGATAGCGATAATGTCAGAATACGTAAGCATCAAAGCAGATGTTCGGGAGAGAGATCGATTTTGTCTCAATAAAATGGTTAAGTCCGCGCCTTCGTCCCCTAATAGAACCGGATATGATACTAATACACTCTCAAGATGGCGCAGTTGTATGAAAAAACGACGGCTTTTCTGTGAGCTGCTATCAGCTCTCTGATGCGAATAAATTCCAAAAATCAAAGATGCATGACTCGGGAACTGGGAAGTTTTAACCGGTATCGGCAGATAATTCCGTGGTGTGTGCTGTGATTTTATGTGGGGTATGTGTGTGTGCCCACTCCAGAGAGGAATTATATGAAAGTATCTGGATCATCATTTCTCGCGGAATTATCTACGGCCGCCGGTGCAACTATTAATTAGTTTGAACAGACGACGTTCGGCTGGTTGGTGACGAATTGGTTTTCACCCAGAGAAAACCGAACGTAATACTAATGTAATACCCCTTCGATGCTTAAATAATTTTGTAAGATGGGAAAGAGAGGTTGTTCTCTCTCACTCGCATGCCTATGGCTTGCTCTGCGTGACAGGGGGCATCGTTGTTGCTTCTGCGGACATGTTCTTCATTGGCTCAACACCCGCGGCCACAGCTGATTCCGGGGAGCTCTACGAGTTCCTTGCATCCGGTATGACGAAGCAGCAGATTGCTGAGCGTGTCGGGTGCAGCGAGGGAGCAGTGAGGTCTGCGATCCGCAATCACGGTCTTGTCCGGCCTTTTGTGAGAGATAAGAAGAGTAAGGATGATTGATCATCCTCTTTTTTTACCCGTTCATCAGATAGTAGGTTCCTCTGTTCCAAGTGAGAAACTGTTCTGATCCGAACTTTGCGATGAGTGTGTCGGCTTCATCCTGCGTGACCATCACAGTATAGTCTCCGGAACTGATTCCTTCGATTCCTGCTTTCATGGGAGGATGAATGCCCCAGATCATGCTGCGAAGCGCAGGGTGTTCGCTGAAAATCTCGTCGGTCAGAGGGATGGGATGTTCACCGACGAAATCAATCGGAAACACCTGAACTAATCTGAGTTCGCCTGATGGAATTTTCGTCAGATAGTATGGTTCAGCAGGAAGGATGTCAAGTGATGAGTAGACAAGATATGGCGGGTTAGTGGTGGTGCTGAGGTATTCGCTGGTCTGGAGAGGAGTAATGACGATTGTTTCTCCAGGGGCTGCAACTGAGCCGGAGATAAGGGTGCCGTTTCGGAAGGAGAGACCGAATGCTGTTGTGGAGTCTGTGTTCAGGCGTCCGCCGATATCCATATTTCCTCCCGGGTATTCGGTGAGATATATTTTTGAGCCTGCGCCTGAGAGCTGACCGAGGTAGGAGTGAATGGGGGTGGAGGCTCCGGCGTCTTCGGGTTCTGTTCTCTGCATTGTTATGGTGTAGGGGTTGCCGTGAATGGTGATGGGAATTTCCAGAGTTTCGCTTCCGAGCGGCGGGATTGGGTCGTGGAAGAATACGATGTCATATTTTGTGATGGGGGAGGGGATGTGCACGGGTCCGTAGGTGTCTGAGAATGCGGTTGAGTTTACGATTTCCGGGGCTATGAGTGTTGTGTGGCCGACGACGGTGAATATGGCTGCTGAGTTGTTTGTTGCAGGAATTGGCGGGAGTTTTGGATAGGTGTCCTGATAGATGATGTGCAAGGGCAGGCCGCCGTTTGCCGAGAGGTGAAGGGGTTCGATGTGGATGCGGTGATTTTTGTAGGCGAAGGATCCGCGAATTTCGTTGTTTTGTGCGATGGTGAGGACGATGCCTGTCTGGTAGTCGGAGGGATCAAGTTGGCCTGAGTATGAGTCGATGCCGTCGTCGATCATATCCCAGTTGGCGCGGGTAAGGATAACTGTGTAGGGGTCGCCGTAAACGGTGAAGGAGATCGGGTAGGTCTGCGGCCGTTCGGTGAAGAGGTCGCCAAATGTCTGAATGGTGTAGCCGCCGGTGTCAGGGAGAAGAATGGGTGCTCCGTAGGTGCTGATTGCTTCTTCGCTTTGCAGGTCGGCTGGGTCGATGAGTTTGGTTTTTTCTGCGATGTAAAATGCTGATCTGCTCTGGTCGTCTGATGACGGGGTCAGGATGCAGCCTGAAATTGCGGCGAAGAGGGTTAGTAGTGTGAGAACAAGGAGGAGATGGTGGGTTCGATCTGGCATATGATATTATTGCGGAGTTTCTGTGATATAGATGTATTGACCAAGTTCTCATTTTGTTGTTTGAAGGAAACGCGAATAGCGCGAATAGCGCGAATAAAAAATCGCCAATGGCGATTTTTCAAAAGATAAAGAAGTACCAGTACTCCCCTGAACGAATAGATTCGTCCAAAGAACGTAACCAGAATAATATCCTGAAAATCGCCATTGGCGATTTTTTATTCCGCGAAGCTGCGAAGCAGTGAGCACGACGGAACGGCGTGCGAAGCGGCGAGCAGGCCACAGGCGTGCGATTCGCGTTATTCGCGTTTTATTCCAAGCGAAACCACAGACAAAACTGAAAAGCTCCTCGCTCTTCATAAAAAAACATTACAAAACAATCAATCAAAAGGAAGGGGGTGCAGCGTTGAATAGTTCCCGAGAACTCGCGTATCTCAGTACAGTATCCGACGTAAGAGAGCTTAACTGCCGGGTTCGGAATGGGTCCGGGTGGAACCTCTCTGCTAT